>CAZMDP010000453.1:0-3006 GCA_964565015.1 uncultured Prolixibacteraceae bacterium
CATTGCCATAGCCGAATGCTTTCTCGGCACGGACTACCAGTTCCTTCGAGCGTTCCGGTTTATAGGGTTTCAGTATCCGGGCGAGGTGCATGAAAAGCCCGGCCCCGGTGTTGGTAGCCCTTGGGTCGGTTTTAACTGTTCCGTATTTCTTATTGTCTTTGTCCAGGGGAGCAGCAAATGGATCGGGGTAACCTTTGGTTTCTGTTCCGAAATAAATGCTGCCATCTTCTTTCTGCAGATATTCCCATACTAATGTACCCCATTCGGCTTCATCGATGATGTCGGGGATGTTGTTCGTATAATTCAGAACATGATAGTTTTCGTCAAAATCACCAGGAATATCGTACTGTCCGTCGAAGAAATAATCGGGAAATGCTTCCCAAATCATCAGGTTTATAATGGGATTTGACATATGGTATGCCCTGCGGTCGGCATCTCCGGCATCGTGGTAACCGCCGTAACAGATAAAAGTTGGCTCGTCGCCTTTTACCTCAATATTGGCTTCGACAATCGGGCCACCCACATCATAAATCAGGGTGTGACAGGGTTCTTTCCTGATGTCGGGTTCATGGATAGGGCAACCGCATCGTTGCAGGTACTGGGCCCTGAAAAGGGTGTAGGCAAGTTGTTTTGAAAACTCACCACCTACCCCAAAAGGATGGGATGCACCGTATCCGTAAACAACTATCTTATAGGGGCCACCTTCGGGCACGCTTGCCAGATCGATCTTGTACACGTATTCCTGCGAACCTTCATCAAATCCCATCTCCTGCATTGTTCCCCTTGCTACGGTCTTTCCGGTGGCAGTTTCAAATACCTCATATGGGGGAAGCCTTCCTTCAATTTTTTTATTTCCACCGGTTCCCTGCCAGATGGTGAACAATGCATAGCGGGTGTTGGATAATGCACTGTAGCCTACCTGATTAACTTTTATCGACTCGCAGAAAATTTCCTTTGAATTAAACCTGAATTCACGGTTCCCGTATGGAGTTTCAATCCTGTAAAATGCTCCTTCACGAAGCAGGGCTGTTTCAAGATAAATATGATGATCACAGGCGTTCGACTGCATTACATACTTGTTTATGCTTATAGCTGGTTTCCCATTTATCCTCCACTCTTCCCGATTATCAACCGATATTTCGTCCAAATCGACTTTGTCGCTTTTAAAATAGGCAACAAACACCCGGTTTGAAGAGGTCCTGATCTCTTTCAGAATTGGTTCAGACTGTGCTATGAGGGAAAATACTGTAAATAATGTCGTCAGTAAAAATGAAAACTTTCTCATGGTTAAATCAGAATTATGGTTTAACGTTGTTCCTGTCAAGAATCCCGGTCTTAATTGTATTTTATACAAATATAAACATATTGACACTTAATTGTATCATGGGTTTAACCCGATGGTGGATATCTTCTGAAAATTTCTTTTATTGAACAGTTGATTTGTTCACATTTTTAGGCAACCATGCCGATGGCCCAATTAATCTTCCCACCCCCACGGTTTCCCCGGTGGTTCAACCTGGTTTTTGAAATCGAACCGCACAGAAAATAACTGGGGCGTATTTACCCTTCTCAGGTTATACGAAAAATATTCGCCTGGCACAAGGTCGATCCACCAGATATTGCCAATGGCAGCCGGCAACATATCGGCTGTTTCCTGATCGGCAGGAAAGAATTGCCGGATGGCCGCCCCGAAATTAGAAGTTGTGCCGCCATACATGGTTACCTCATCGGGTGTTCCATCTTTGTGGCGATGGTCGTGCTTGAGTCGGATACCATCAGGGGTAAGTGTTAAAACCCATATGCGCGAGCTGTCGGCGCCTACAAAAAACGGTATCCTGATATGGTTTGGTTCGCATGCACGGACATGCATAATAAGGTCTTTGCCCCCAAAAACCGTATCGTTTTCGCCTCCGGCAGTGATGGTTCCTGAATAGGCTTTTCCGCAATGCTTCTGTAATTCAGTCCAGAAGAGCATTTGGGTTGTATCCCTTGATGCTGAACCGAAGGTTAATTGTGTTGTATCTGTCTTGTATGAACTCCTCTGACCACAGGAAAACAGGATGATAATCAAAATGATATAAAGAGATTTCAGAATGTAATTTGCCATCATAATCTTTTGTTGGCAAGATACATTTTAAAAATTAAACGTTTACTTCTTAGGCGCTTTAAAAAGTTCGTCTTCTGTAACAATTTTAACCAGCATGCTGTCGTTCAGCGTCCGGCTGACCGCATTGAACGGGCCTGTAATAATCTGGTCGCCGGCCTTTATACCTTCGGTAATCTCTATGAAATTTTTATCCTGAATCCCGCTTTTTACCAAAACCTTTCGCGCCCTGCCATCCTCAACCCTGAAAACAACTTCCTGTTTTTCTTCCTGTGCAAGGATTGGCTCGCCTGAAGGTTGTTCATCCTTTTTCTTTTCAATGACGCGGGTCGTAACAGCCTGCACCGGAACGGCAATTACATTATCGCGTGTCTGGGTCAGAATATCAACTGTGGCCGACATACCGGGCCTGAATGGGTATAATCGCTGGCGCGTACTGTCGATCAGGTCCTGATACGAACTTTGCAAAAGCAATATTTTCACCTCGAAATTGGTAACCTGATCGGTTGAAACGCCGGTAGTACGGGCCGAATTGGCAATTTCGGTAACCACACCCTTGAATTTCCGGTTCAGGTAGGCATCGACCTGCACTAAAGCGGTGTCGCCCATACTAACCTTTACAATATCGTTTTCGTTTACGTCAACCCTTACTTCCATTTGGTTAAGATCGGCCACCACCATGGTTTCGGTACCCGCATACATGCCAGTTCCTACAACACGTTCGCCCTTTTCCACATTCAACCTCGATATGGTTCCGGCTATGGGCGAAAAAACCCTGGTTTTGGTAAGTTGTTCGCGGGCTTCGGCTACCGACGCTTCGGCGCTTTTCACCGAAAACTGGGCCGCTTTAACTTCGGCTTCGGCAACCCTGAACCCGGCCTGTGCCGTTTCAAAATCGGATT
>CAZMDP010000454.1:0-2989 GCA_964565015.1 uncultured Prolixibacteraceae bacterium
ACGTTCATAATGTAAAGGGTTTCGGTTTAGGTCTAAGTTATGTAAAAAAGATTGTAGATGCACACAACGGCAAAATAATTGTAGAAAGTGCCCCAAATAAAGGTACAAAATTCAGTATATATTTTCCTTTAGCTAAAAATAAAAAGAAAGATGGAACAAAAGGTTAAGTTATTACTTGCCGAAGACGATGAAAACCTCGGTCTTCTGCTTAAAGAATATCTGGTTGCAAAAGGTTACGATACCTCTCTTTTCCCCGATGGTGAAGCTGCTTATAAGGGATTTATGAAAGATCACTTCGATATCTGCATCCTCGATATCATGATGCCCAAAAAAGATGGTTTTACGTTAGCAAAAGATATAAGGGTTGTAAACAGTGAGATTCCCATAATCTTTCTTACCGCCAAAAACATGAAAGATGATGTGATTGAAGGGTTTAAAATAGGTGCCGACGATTATATCACCAAACCTTTCAGTATGGAAGAGCTGATTTTCAGAATTGAAGCTATTTTGCGGCGTACAGCCCAGGATGCACAAAATATTAACCAGCAAATTTATAAGCTTGGGCGTTATACTTTCGACACCCGCAAACAAACCCTTACCAATGGCGAAGATGTTGTTAAATTAACTACGAAAGAATCGGATCTGCTCAAATTACTATGCCAGAATGCAAACAAAGTGCTTGAGCGGAATTTTGCCCTGAAGTCGATCTGGATCGATGACAATTATTTCAACGCCAGGAGTATGGATGTGTATATCACAAAGCTTAGAAAACATCTGAAAGACGAACCTACCGTCGAAATTATCAACGTACACGGAAAGGGTTACAAACTGATCGTGTAAGGCAATAGATCAGTCGAGTTTCAAAACAGCAAGAAATGCTTTCTGGGGAATTTCCACATTCCCTACCTGTTTCATACGTTTCTTGCCCTTTTTCTGTTTCTCGAGCAGTTTTCGTTTCCGGGTAATATCGCCGCCATAGCATTTTGCGGTTACATCTTTTCGCACTGCTTTTACAGTTTCCCTTGCAATAATTTTTGCACCAATGGCTGCCTGAATAGCCACGTCGAATTGCTGTCGTGGTATTAGTTCTTTAAGTTTTTCGCACATGCGCCGGCCAAAGTTATATGCATTGTCGAAATGAATCAGCGTTGAGAGTGCATCGACCATTTCACCATTCAGTAAAATATCAAGGCGGATCAGTTTGGCGGGCTTATAGCCGTTCATGTGGTAATCGAACGAAGCGTATCCACGCGAAATGCTTTTCAGTTTATCGTAGAAATCGAATACAATTTCGCCAAGGGGCATGTCAAAAATAAGTTCAGCCCTTTCGGCAGTAAGGTAACTTTGACTGATGAGGGTTCCCCTTTTTTCGAGACAAAGTGTCATGATAGCACCAATATATTCGGCTGTTGTAATGATATTTGCCCTGATAAATGGTTCTTCAATGGTGTCGATAAGGTTTGATGCAGGCATACCCGATGGGTTGTAAACATCCATGGCCTCACCGTTCGAGAGTAATATTTTATACGAAACGTTTGGAACTGTTGTGATAACATTCATATCGAACTCCCTGTCGAGACGCTCCTGGATAATCTCCATGTGGAGAAGCCCTAAAAAGCCGCAACGGAACCCAAATCCTAATGCTGCCGATGATTCAGGTTCAAATGTAAGCGATGCATCGTTTAACTGAAGTTTGTCCATCGCACTGCGCAAATCTTCATAATCGTCAGGGTCGATTGGGTAAACCCCGGCAAAAACCATGGGCTTTACTTCTTCGAATCCTTCGATAGCATCTTCGCAGGGGCGTTTTACATGGGTAATGGTATCGCCTACTTTAACCTCTTTTGCAGTTTTTATCCCTGAAATAATATATCCTACATCGCCGGCACTCAACGATTCCCTCGGTTCAAGGCCGAGGCGCAATACCCCAACCTCGTCGGCATGGTATTCTTTTTTCGTTGCTACAAATTTTACAAGGTCGTCCTTCCTGATCGTGCCGTTTACAATTTTAAAGTAGGCGATTACTCCTCTGAAAGAATTGAAAACCGAATCGAAAATCAATGCCTGAAGAGGGGCTTCAGGGTCTCCTTTTGGGGGAGGTATCCTTTCGATTATCCTTTCCAGAATCAAATCTACACCCATTCCGGTTTTGCCGCTTGCTTCAATTATATCGTCATGATCGCAGCCAATCAGGTCGATAATCTGCTCTGAAACTATTTCGGGCATGGCAGTTTCCATATCCATCTTGTTCATAACCGGAATAATTTCAAGGTCGTTTTCCAGGGCCAGATAGAGGTTTGAAATGGTTTGGGCTTGTATTCCCTGTGTTGCATCTATTATTAATAGTGCTCCTTCGCATGCTGCGATCGATCGCGAAACTTCGTAGCTGAAATCAACATGACCCGGTGTGTCAATAAGGTTTAGTTTATATTTCTCACCCTTGTATTCGTATTCCATTTGAATGGCATGACTTTTAATGGTGATGCCCCTTTCCTGCTCAAGTTCCATATTATCGAGCACCTGGTCGTGCATGTCGCGTTCCGATACGGTATTGGTATATTGGAGCAATCGGTCGGCCAAGGTACTTTTGCCATGATCAATATGAGCGATAATGCAGAAATTCCTGATTCTATTCATCTAAATACGTATAACAAGGATTTAAAAAATTTGCGCAAATATACCCAATTTTTACAATCTGGAATGATTGTTGTTCTATGTATCAACACATTCATGCGATGATTGGTTCTTTGGATTTAAATTTACTTTGTTGATTTTAAACTTACAATATTTAGGTTACCAATGAGATAAAAGTGTTCTTTTTTTATTTGATTTATTTTTTTTGGCACAATATTTGTAAAACAATTAATAGCATCAACATTAAAAATGCTTCAAAGCCATGAAAACATTTTTTGAGTTTTGTTGTTCTTTTAATAGAGTTTGACTTCATCAGCCCAGTGCTGTTTTTTCATAAGTTTGGTTTAGTTAGGTT
>CAZMDP010000455.1:0-2989 GCA_964565015.1 uncultured Prolixibacteraceae bacterium
TTGAAACACCTCCAGTCAACCACGATAAGAATGAAAGCCAGGTATTTTAGATTGTGGAAGAAATGCCTGAGTTCCCTGGTGGCGAGGCAGCCTTGAGAAACCAGATTGCAAAGTCGATTCGATATCCGCAAGCAGCGCAGGAGAATGGAATACAGGGTAGGGTTTACGTTCAGTTTGTTGTTTCGGCTGATGGCTCAGTAAAAAATGCAACGGTTGTCAGGGGTGTTGATCCGGTTCTCGATCAGGAGGCATTGAGGGTGGTACAGGAACTTCCCTTATGGATACCCGGAAAACAAAGGGGACAAAGTGTCGATGTCTCATACACTGTGCCCATTAGTTTTGTGCTCCAGTAAGAACATTTTTTAAAACCTAATCAAAATAAAACCTATATGAAACTGAGATTGATATTACTTTATTTTCTTTTGGCTTCATCCTATGTTTCATTATCGCAGAGTGCGCAGGAAGTATCGGACACTTTACGAAAGGATGCGCTGAAAGTGTTTATGGAAGCCAGCGATTTTATTAAGAAAGAGATTCCATTTGTAAATTATGTGAGGGATATAAAAGAGGCACAGGTTTACATCATTTCAACCAGTCAGCGCACCGGATCTGGCGGCATTGAATTTACATATTTTCTGGTTGGCCAGCATGAGTTCAATGGCATGAGGGATACTGTGTCGTATGCCAGTTCGCCTGATGATACTTATGAACACCGACGCCAGAAAGAGGTGGATGTGTTGAAAATGGCCCTGATGCGTTACGTTCAGAAAACGCCTCTCTCGAAATACTTTACCATTAATTTTTCGGCTCCCATAAAAGAGGAAGTTTCGATCGACAAATGGAAAAGCTGGGTGTTCAGGTCGCGTGTGAACGGATATTTCAATGGACAGAAATCATACAGCACCAGAGACATTTATGGTAGTATATCGGCCAATAAAATTACCAGCAACTGGAAGTTAAATTTCAGTCTCGATTTCAGCAACGGAAAAGATCAGTTTACCATTGGCGAACAAAAGATAAGCAGCGAAAACAAATCCAGGACTTTCGATGCCCTGGTGGTGAAAAGTCTTGGCGAGCATTGGTCAGTGGGAGGCACTACAAGCCTGAACTCTTCAACATACAGTAATATGGACCTGCGATTCCGGTTATTCCCGGGAATCGAATACAATATTTTTCCATACTCCCAATCGACCAGGAGCATGTTAAAGTTTACCTATTATGCAGGTTTTGCTTTTCACGATTATACAGAGGCAACCATTTACGATAAATCGAGCGAATGGCTTATGGGTCATAATGTTGAAGCGGTTTACCGCGTGGTTCAGAAGTGGGGGTCGGTTAATCTCGGTACATATTACCGAAATTATTTTCACGATTGGAAACTAAACAACCTATCAATTTCCGGGACAATTGATTTCAGGATTACCAAAGGCCTCAATTTCAATTTCGGGGGAGGATATTCAATTGTACACGACCAGATCAGCCTTGTTAAAGGAGGAGCATCGGCCGAAGAGATTTTGCTCCGAAGGAAAGAACTCGAAACCCAATATTCATATTACACCTATTTTGGTTTGTCGTACACATTTGGTTCGATTTATAACAATGTGGTGAATCCACGTTTCAGAAATTCAGGAGGAGGTGGTATGGTTATCATGTATTGAAATAAATCTCTTGAATTTACATTTCTGCAATTTTTATTCCCACCCTTATACCATCGGCTCCGCTGCTGATAATTCCGCCTGCATATCCGCTTCCTTCGCCTGTCAGGTAAAGGTTATCGAAACCTTCGCATTTGCCTGTTTCATCGCGGATCACTTGTATTGGCGACGAAGTTTTGCTTTCCAGCCCAAGAAGGATACCTTCGCCGTAGCCTTTAAGTTTATTGCTGAAATCGATAAGTCCTTCAGAGATGGCAGAAATGACTGTTTCTGGCATCATTTCCCATAGCGGAGCAGGAATTAATCCCAATGGATAGCTTGTTTCGGGTGCTTTTCGACTAACCCGTCGATTCAGAAAGTCGGAAATGGTTGCAAATGGAGCCTGGTAACTATTGCTAAAACTGTAAAACTTTTCTTCCAGTTTTTGAACCCGATCAAGCGCTTCGAGTGCCGAAGTTTCGTGACCTGTAAGCTGATCGGGATGAATGCCTGCTACGCATGCTGCATTGGCAAACCGGCCATCGCGCTGGTAAAAGCTCATCCCATTAACAATGTTGGTTGTAGCGTAAGCGGTTGCCGGCACAACCATCCCGCCCGGGCACATGCAAAATGTAAAAACCGGTAACCTGCCGTCTCGGTTCGATGTCAGACGGTATTCGGCTGCTTTAACTCCCGGCAGCGATGCTCTTCCCCATTGTGCCCGATTTATTACTTCCTGTGGGTGTTCGGCCCTGAAACCAAGTGCGAAATTTTTGGTACGGAAATGAATACCTCTTCTGATAAGCATCCTGTAGGTTTCGTACGACGAATGCCCTGGTGCCAGAACAAATACATCGGCGTCGATTGTTCCAGCCGATGTTATTGCCGATTTTATCTTTCCGTTGGCTATAACCAGGTCTTCGAGCATGGTTTCGAAAAGGATGGTTCCGCCCATGTGCATAAAATCGCGCCGAAGGTTTTTTACGATGACTTTAAGGTTATCGCTGCCTACATGCGGGTGGGTCATATATCCGATTTCGGCAGGTGCCCCGGCTTTTATATAGCTGTTCAGGATAAACCTTTTTTCTTTGGAAATATGTTTGGCGCGCGAGGTCAGTTTACCATCGCTGAATGTACCGGCGCCGCCCTCACCAAAAGCATAGTTGCAAACCGGATCGAAAACCCCCGATTGTTCGAATTTAAGGATACCCCTGTCCCGTTTTTCCACTTCGGCCCCTCTCTCCACAATGGTAGTTTCAAAACCAGATCGTTGCAAAACATAGGCTGAAAAAAAACCTGCGGGGCCACTGCCCAGAACCAGGGCCTTTTGTTGCCTTTTCCGGCTAGGTACTTCC
>CAZMDP010000456.1:0-2983 GCA_964565015.1 uncultured Prolixibacteraceae bacterium
GTCGCAAAGCCTTAATCTTCTTCTGAAATATCAGGAGTTCTTATTTATTTATTCCAGGCAGAAAACGCCCCATCCGCCCGAAACGGAAAATGCACTGCGAAACTTCTGCAGGCAGCACGGATTAGGGTTCCATGTAATGTCGGAGGTACATCCCGAATGTATGATTGCCGGTCAGGTATATTTTGTAATAACCGAAACCGATCTGGTAAATGTATTGAAAGGTTGCCGCGAGAAGGGACTGAGCTTGGGGTCAGAGCTTGGGATTATTGCTTTCAACGATACCCCAATGAAAGAGATTGCAGGTAATGGCATTACGGTTATTTCGGTCGATTTTAATGAAATGGGACGAAAAGCAGCCGAATTTATCCATAAGCGGCAAAAGGTATCAGAAGTACTAAAAACGAGATTGATTGTCAGAGGGTCGCTCTGATTTAGATTTTTATTGTAATTTGGTGCTGCAAAAACTAAAATTCCTGCTGTATGAAAAGAGTATTGAACTTATGCACCATCATAACCATAATGGCAACCATGCAACTGGCAGCACAAATTTCAAACGATGATTTTTTTACCGGTAAAGGTATAAACATCGGTGACCCTGCCTTAAAGGGAAGTTTCAATTACAATCCTAAAACACAGGTATATACCCTGAGGGGCGCCGGCTATAATATCTGGAACGAGCGTGACGAGTTTTTTTATTTATCGAAACCGGCAAATGGCGACTATATTTTTTCGGCCAACCTTGAGTTCGATGGCGCCGGGGTTGATCCGCACCGTAAAGCGGGGTTAATGTTCAGGGCTACGCTCGATGATGATTCGCCTTATGTGGATGTGGCCGTGCATGGCGATGGGCTAACATCGTTACAATACCGCAGTGCCAAAGGTGGCGAAACCCGCGAAATATCAACCAATGTCAAAGCGCCCGGTTTTGTGCAGATCGAAAAAACCGGAAATATATATGTGCTTCGAATTTCGAAAAACAATACCCCGCTCGATGAAGTTGCATCGGTTGAGGTTAAACTGGGTGAAAATTTTCATGTAGGAATGTTTGTCTGTTCACACAATGCACAGGTGGTAGAGCAAGCCCGTTTCTGGAACGTTCGCCTCGATGTTACAGCCGATACAAAAGGCGGTGAGAAGGCGCCGCCGTCTGCATCGAGGCTCGAAATCATCGATATCGGAACTGGTATGCGTGAAGTGGTTTACGCTTCCGAAAAGCATTTCGAAGCGCCAAACTGGAGCCGCAACGGCAAATTTTTGATATTTAATCAGGAAGGCAAGCTCTACCGGTTCGACCTGAAATCGAAAAAAATCAGGGTAATCGATACGGGTTTTGCCGATGCCAACAACAACGACCATGGCATTTCGTTCGATGGTAAAACGCTGGCCATCAGTCATCATACACCCGAAAACGGTACACGTCATTCAATAATTTATACCGTACCCGTCAAAGGCGGCACCCCAAAGCGGGTAACTCCATTGGGGCCTTCGTACTGGCATGGATGGTCGCCCGATGACCAATGGCTCACATACTGCGCCGAACGTAATGGCGAATACGATGTGTATAAAATTCCTGCTGCTGGTGGCGAAGAAATCCGGCTGACCACTTCGCCCGGACTTGATGACGGCCCTGAATATTCGCCTTGCGGTAAATACATATATTTTAATTCTGTCCGTACCGGTACGATGCAGATTTGGCGCATGGCCCCCGATGGAAGCAACCAGGAGCAGGTAACTTTCGATGATTATAACGACTGGTTTGCACACCCCTCTCCCGATGGGAAGTGGCTGATTTTTGTTTCTTATCTCCCCGATGTGCCTGCCGCTTCGCACCCCCGCAACAAACGGGTAATGCTCAGGTTAATGCCTGTTGATGGTAGTGAAATTAAAGCGGTAGCTTTTTTATATGGCGGACAGGGAACAATCAATGTCCCATCGTGGAGCCCCGATTCGAAGAAAGTTGCTTTTGTCAGTTACACGTATTAAGGAAAGGTTACAGCTTTTTTAGTTGTTCAATAAATTGTTCGGGCGATAGGGAAATCTCTCGTAAAATCTGTCTGATAAGCGGACGGCCTAAATCCTGATTTCCATGGTGCGGAAGTGTTGTGTATCTTCCATCAGAATGCCTGTAAAACACATGACTGCCACTCTGGCGGGTTGCTGTAAAGCCCATTGCAAAAAGTAACTTTTCAAAAATCTTTACTTTCACAATTGGGATCTTTGTACTCATACAGTTAGTGAGATATTATGTGTGCCAATAAATACGGGCAACTCAGCAATTTCTTCCTCAGTTAATTCTTCCATGCAGAGTTGAATTACATCTTTGAGGTTTTCGTGAAGTTCTTCAATGGTATTACCTTGCGAGTGCGCACCCGGTAAGATTGGGACAATTCCGATGTATTGACGGATTTCATCGTCCCATATTATATCAGCCGGAAAAGTACGTATCATAATAATTACTTTTCTGCAAATATACAAAATTGGAAACAATACAGCTTACCCTTTTGCAGCGCGTTTCCGGTCGTTTTCGTCGAGAAGGATTTTGCGGAGGCGCATCGATTTTGGGGTTATTTCGATGTATTCGTCGTTTGCAATATATTCCATCGCTTCTTCGAGGCTGAACCGTATGGGCGGACTTAGCTGCACCTTATCGTCGGAGCCCGAAGCGCGCATATTGGTCAGTTTCTTTGTAATGGTCACATTTACGGTAAGATCGTCCATGCGGGTGTTTTCCCCGATAACCTGTCCTGAATATACCTCCTCGCCCGGAAAGATAAAAAACCTGCCCCTATCCTGCAGTTTGTTGATGGAATAGGCAATAGCTGTTCCGGTTTCGAGGGCAATCAGCGAACCGTTACGCTTAATGGCCAGATCGCCTTTCCAGGGTTCGTATCCTTTAAAACGATGTGCCATCACCGCTTCGCCTTCGGTAGCGGTCAGCATCTGGTTCCTGAGTCCGATAATTCCCCTTGCCGGAATAAAAAAC
>CAZMDP010000457.1:0-2981 GCA_964565015.1 uncultured Prolixibacteraceae bacterium
AATAAAAAAAAGAAAAACAAAACCCAAAAACACGCATCTTCTGCCCGATCCCCGATACAACGATTTTTTGGTTACCAGGTTTGTTAATGACCTTATGAAAGACGGTAAAAAGTCTATAGCCTATACCATATTTTATGATACACTCGACCTCGTTGGGAAACGTATGAAAAACGATGAGGTTAGCCCGTTGGAAGTATGGAAAAAAGCTCTCGAAAACGTAACCCCACAGGTTGAAGTAAAAAGCCGCCGGGTGGGAGGTGCAAATTTCCAGGTTCCTATGGAAATCCGCAACGAACGCAAAGTAGCCATCAGTATTAAAAACCTGATCCTTTTTGCTTCAAAACGTTCGGGTAAATCCATGGCCGATAAGCTTGCAGCCGAAATTATCGCTGCATTCAATCAGGAAGGTGGCGCCTTCAAGAAAAAAGAAGATACACACCGTATGGCCGAAGCCAACCGTGCTTTTGCACATTTCAGGTTCTGATTTGTCATCGTATCAAATTGTCAGGCAGAAAACAGGATTAGAAAAACAGAAAAAAGATGGCAAAACACGATCTGAAATACACGCGCAACATCGGGATTATGGCACACATTGATGCCGGAAAGACCACGACTTCTGAGCGTATATTGTATTATACTGGTTTAACGCACAGACTGGGCGAGGTACACGATGGCGCTGCCACTATGGATTGGATGGAGCAGGAGCAGGAAAGGGGAATTACCATAACTGCAGCTGCAACCACCACCTACTGGAATTACAACGACCAGGAACATAAAATCAACATTATCGATACTCCGGGGCACGTCGATTTTACCGTTGAGGTTGAACGCTCACTGAGAGTGCTTGATGGAGCTGTTGCCTTGTTTTGTGCAGTAGCCGGCGTCGAAGCCCAATCTGAAACAGTTTGGAGGCAGGCAGGTAAGTATGGTGTGCCTATTATCGCTTTTGTCAATAAAATGGACCGTCAGGGAGCCGATTTCTTTAGGGTTTATTCCGATATACGCGAAAAACTGAAAGCAAATCCGGTACCTATTGTTATACCAATCGGTTCTGAAGAAACTTTTGCAGGGGTAATCGACCTGATCGACATGAAGGCTATCCGTTGGCTCGAAGATGAAGCTACCGGAACCCGTTTTGTTTACGAGGACATTCCTGCCGATCTTTTGGACCAGGCAATAGAATGGCGCGACAAACTTATGGAAGAGGCTGCTCAACTCGACGATGCCTTGCTCGAAAGGTATTTCGATGACCCCGATTCCATTACTGCAGAGGAAATTCATGCTGTAATCCGTAAAGCAACCATTAGCGGCAAGATTGTTCCCATGATGTGTGGTTCGGCTTTTAAAAATAAAGGTATCCAACGGTTGCTCAATGCAGTTTGTGCCTATTTGCCAAGCCCGCTCGATATTAATGCTGTAGTTGGTAACGAACCAGGCGATAAAAGCGTCAGGATCGAACGTAAACCCGATTCGAATGAGCCGCTCGCCGCACTGGCCTTCAAGATAGCCACCGATCCATTTGTTGGGCGTTTGTGCTATATACGGGTATATTCCGGCAGGATCGATTCGGGTATGCAGGTACTTAATACCCGTACAGGTAAAAAAGAGCGCATTTCGAGGTTGTACCAAATGCATTCCAACAAACAGAACCCGAAAGACTTTATCGAAGCTGGTGATATTTGTGCTGCCGTAGGTTTTAAAGATATCCGTACCGGTGATACCTTATGCGCCATCGATCATCCTATTGAACTGGAAAGTATGGTTTTCCCCGAGCCGGTAATCGGAATTGCTATTGAGCCAAAATCGCAGCAAGATTTGGACAAGCTCAGCAATGGCCTTGCCAAACTGGCAGAAGAGGATCCTACCTTCAGGGTGCATACCGATCCTGACTCCGGCCAAACTGTGATAAGGGGAATGGGCGAACTACACCTCGAAATTATTGTTGACCGTTTGAAACGCGAGTTCAAGGTAGAATGTAATCAGGGCGCACCACAGGTTGCCTACAAAGAAGCCATTACCAAAGCGGTCGAATTACGCGAGGTATTCAAAAAACAAACCGGTGGCCGTGGTAAGTTTGCCGATATTGTTGTCAGGATCGAACCTGCCGATGAAGGCGTTACCGGGTTACAGTTTATTGATATGGTAAAAGGTGGTAATATTCCACGTGAATATATCCCATCGGTTGAAAAGGGTTTCAAAGAATCCTTGTCAAATGGCCCGTTGGCTGGCTATCCGCTCGATAGCCTCAAAGTTACGCTGCTCGATGGATCGTTCCATGCAGTTGACTCAGACCAGCTTTCGTTTGAAATTTGTGCCAAACAAGCGTTCCGTTCAGCAGCACCAAAAGCTGCCCCGAAATTGCTTGAGCCTATCATGAAGCTCGAAATTGTTACTCCCGAGGAGTACATGGGCGATATTATCGGCGATCTTAACCGTCGTCGGGGAAATGTTACCGATATGGAATCGAAGGCCGGTGCAAGGGTTATTCATGCAAAAGTGCCCCTTTCCGAGCAATTCGGTTATGTTACCGTTCTCAGGACACTTTCTTCGGGCAGGGCAACTTCATCGATGGAATTCAGTCATTACGAAGAAGTTCCGCGCAACCTTGCCGAAAAAGTACTTTCCGAAATTAAAGGAAGAACAGACTTATTATAAAAAATTAATCATTTCTCATCATGAGTCAAAAAATCAGAATTAAACTGAAATCGTACGATCACAATCTTGTTGACAAGTCGGCTGAAAAGATCGTAAAAACGGTTAAGTCAACCGGAGCTGTAGTCAGTGGTCCAATACCACTGCCCACCCATCGCCGGGTATTTACCGTTTTGCGTTCAACCTTTGTGAATAAAAAATCAAGGGAACAGTTTCAGTTGTCGTCATACAAAAGGTTGATCGACATTTACAGTTCAACGGCAAAAACCATCGACGCCCTGATGAAGCTGGAATTGCCCAGTGGCGTAGAGGTAGAAATTAAAGTTTGA
>CAZMDP010000458.1:0-2964 GCA_964565015.1 uncultured Prolixibacteraceae bacterium
GTTGTATTCAGCATAATACGGTTATTGGCCAGTGCAAGCGCCTGGTTTAACGTTTCCTTTAATTCGAGGGTTGTTTCGGCAGTTGCGCCTAAAAAAAGTCTGAGCATGTTCTGCGCCATTTCAAGTTGCCGCTCCGATGAATTTACAGCATTCTGTAGGGCCGAAATCTGCACGGAAAGGAGGTCAACATCAGTCCGTTCGATGATCCCTACTTTTTCGAGTGCTGCTGTTTTTCCATAAATCTCCTTCAGGTTATCCAAATTCTTTTGGAGCAGTGCAAGCAGTTCTTTCGACATTAAAACCAGGTAATAGCTATCGGTAACCTGGGCTATTATTTCCTGTTCGGTCTTTTCGTAACTTTTTTCTGAAAGTGTGGTTGCCAGACGTGCCAATTGAATACCCACAAAATAGTTACCACTGAACAACAATTGGTTAACCTGCAGATTGAAGTTACTTTGTGGCCTTATTGGAATTTGTGTGGCCGGCATATCGGGGTTGAACCTGATGGTAATTTTCGCCCCCAATGCATTGCTGTAGTCCATAGTACCTGTAACCTGCGGCAACCCTGCAGCAATAGCCGCTTTCAGTCGTTCCTGCGAATGGTCGATAGCAAGCCCTGAATTTTTAAGTGTCTTGTTGTATTGCAACGCATATTCTTTGGCCCCTTTCAGATCGAGTACCAGTTTATCCTGCGCTTTGGCCATAAACGAAACCAGCAACAGGACCAGAATCAAATAGTGTGGTTTCCCTTTCATTGTCATATTATCATGTTTTTAAACAGTTATCGATTTAAAATATTTGTCGATCAAATCTTGCCCCTTTCGGGTACATATGCCCCTGAAATAGGGTAAAAGAATGTTTTTGAGCACATCTTCTTTTTGCAGGTTCATCAATCTGAAGCGCTGGCTGTTATGCAAAAAATTAACCAATTCGTGCATAAAACTGTCTACCACGTCATTATCGAGCTCTTTCCTGAATATATCCTCGCGACGGCCTTTTTCGAGTATCGCATATGAAACCGAAAATTCTTTGATTTTCTGCTTGTTTTCATAAAAACATTCGTGAATCTTACTGAGGTATTTTTTTATATCTTCAATAAAAACCGGGTTAAAAGAGGTCATCCGGTTGTGCTCACGTTCAATGATAAGAAAAAGCGCTTCGATGGCATTATCGGTTTTAGCAACAATATCGAGTAGAATGCGGTTATTTTTGATAATCTCATTTTCGATCACCTGGATAACAAGTTCATCTTTATCCTTAAAAAGTTCGTAAATAGTTCGTTTAGAGACACCTAAGTCGGATGCAATAAAATCCATGGTAACATTTTTAATTCCCATGATGGGGAACAATTCCCCTGCACGCTGTAAAATTCTTTCCCTTGTTTCCATTAAATATAAATTGCGCGTACAAAACTAAAAAAACTAATTTAGTTTTTTGGTTTCACTAAAATGATTTTTTATGAGTAGGTGAAAATGATTTAATGTTACATAAGCGAACGAAAAAAAACATACAAAGAATGATCAAAAAAGTCGAAACTTTATAAGTGTAACAAGTAAATTGAAAATTTGTACCTTTCGCACCCGAAAAATGTTCGAAATATGCCACTGCTAAGTGTTTTTTTGTTAATTATTGGATTTGTTTTGCTCATATATGGGGCCGACAAACTGGTTGACGGGGCATCGGCCCTGGCTAAACGTTACAATATCCCCGACATCGTAATTGGTTTAACCATTGTGGCGTTTGGTACATCGGCCCCCGAAATGGCCATCAATATGGTGGCCGCAATAAAAGGGAATACCGACCTTGTACTTGGCAATGTATTGGGCAGCAATATTTTCAACGTATTGGCCATTTTAGGCATATCGGCCATGATTGCCCCTCTGTCGGTCAAGAAAAATACGGTCAGGTACGAAATTCCTTACAGTCTTATTGCTGCCGTAATGGTTTTACTTCTGGCCAATGACAATTGGTTCAACCCAAACGACAATTTGCTTGAGCCTAAGGATGGCTTGATCCTTCTCGTTTTTTTCGGAGCATTTCTGATGTATAATTTTATGCTTGCCCGAACACACCCCGAAGAACTGCAGATTGAAACCCACCAGTATCCCGTATGGAAATCGTTTTTGTTTATTGTTATCGGATTAACCGGATTGATTATAGGCGGCCGCCTTATTGTGGATAATGCTGTAAAACTTGCCACTATAATGGGTGTTAGTCAGAGGGTTATTGCTCTTACCATTGTATCGATTGGCACCTCGTTACCCGAATTGGCCACTTCGGTGGTTGCCGTGCGAAAAAAAGAAGTAGATATTGCCATTGGAAATGTTGTAGGCTCAAACATCTTCAATATTTTTCTGGTACTCGGGGTATCTGTGCTGGCAAAAAATACAGCAGTTCCGGATGAATCGTTCACTGACATATGGGTAAATATAGGTGCCGGAATTTTTCTTCTGGGATTTGTGCTAAGGGGCAAAGAAAAAAATACCGCAAAATGGGAAGGAAGAAGCCTTACCCGATGGGAGGGCTTATTATTTACTGTTTCGTATCTTATCTATATTGTGTTTTTGATAATGGGCCGGTAAAAATCATTGCTATAAATACCCTTACTGGTTTTGCGAAATATCCCACTTAGGCACAAAGAACACAAAGAAATGAAGTAATATATATCAATATTGTGGCTGTGGTACCGTTCAGCGGACACTCCTTTACCCACATGGCCATCTGGAGAGAACGTGGAATTTCCGACAATCAACCTATGGTGGACGAATATGCCCCACTATGGCATGTCAGGCCCGATGCTCCTCCGTTGCACCTGATTTCGATGGACCGCGAGCTTGAGATGTTGGGAGATACGAAGAAATGGCTTACTTGTGGCGGATGATGAAAGTAGTCGGCCATAAGCAGTCATATATTTACGAATTTGATGGATTTGACAATGGAGGAATGGCTGTTCCGGGCTATGAT
>CAZMDP010000459.1:0-2960 GCA_964565015.1 uncultured Prolixibacteraceae bacterium
TCGCATACAACGGACCCGGTTCGGAACATCAGGACCAATCGGCCGCCGATTTAATCATTCAGGATTACAAGCAGCTATGTGATTTGTTGAAACTGTAAAAACCGATCCATTTCAAATCAACTTATACTTCAAATCAATTAAAACCCCAGCCTGTTTGGCAGCCAAAGACTGATCTGCAGCATATAGGTTACCAGAAGGAGTACAATTACCATAGCCACAAACATAGGTATCAATGGTTTTATAACCTTATCGATGCTCAGCCCTGAAACACTGCACCCGATAAACAAAACCGAACCCACAGGCGGAGTGCATAAACCAACGCTTAAGTTCAGAACCATTATAATCCCGAAATGTACCGGATCGACTCCCAATGCAGTAACAATGGGCAAAAATATCGGGGTGAAGATGAGCACCGCCGGGGTCATATCCATAAATACACCCACAAAAAGCAGGATCATATTGATAATCAACAGAATCATAATCGGATTATTCGATACGGAAAGTAACCCTTCGCTTACATTTTGAGGAATATTTTCGTAAGCCATAATCCACGATAAGCCAATACTGGTTGCCACCAGGAGCAGCACAATAGCTGTGGTACGGATCGACCTGAGCATAATGGCAGGTAAATCTTTTACCGAAATTTCGCGGTACAAAAAGGCAAGGATCAATGAATAAAGTACAGCGATGGCCGAAGCCTCGGTTGCGGTAAAAAATCCGGCCACAATGCCCCCGATAACAATTATTAAAAGCAAAAGGCTCGGAATGGCATCCAAAAATTTCTTCAGCCCGAATAATGCTTTATCCTTGTTGTTTTTTGTTTTTATAAAAGCAAACACAGCCAATGCCCCTAAGGCCAGCGCCAACAAAATCCAGTTGACTACAGAAGGAAGTGATGATCGTGCAATGGATACGCCTTTGGCAATTATCAGGATGGAAACAATAATTGCTGTAACAACCATGAGGGCCTTCACCATAGCAGGCATCCCTTTTTGTTTGTAAATAATCATGGCCATGGCAGTAATCATGATACCCAGACCGGTAAGAATTCCGGGCAGGTAACCGGCCAGGAAGAGCGCCGTAATGGAAACCCCGCCGCTTGCCAATGAATAAACTATGAGTATATTGCTTGGAGGAATCGATAGTCCTGTGGTTGCGGAGCTCACGTTGACGGCCGTACTGAAATTAACCGGGTAGCCCTCTTTTTTCATTTCGGGGCCCATTATGCTGCCGATTGCCGAAGCAGAAGCAGCGGCAGAACCTGAAATTGCACCAAACAACATATTGGCAACTACATTTACCATAGCAAGGCCACCGGGAATAGTCCCAACCAAAACACGCGCAAAATCGATAAGCCTGATGGCAATTCCTCCGCTGTTCATAATATTGCCCGCCAAAACGAAGAAAGGTATGGCCAATAGTGCAAAACTATCCAGGCCGGTTGCCATCCTATGCGAAAAAGTGGTTAAAGCAGGTATCAGGTCGATGCTTACCAACATGGTAATAATCCCTGAAATACCGATGCTGAAAGCAATAGGAACCCCAATAACCAGCAATGCGACGAAGGTTACAACAAGAATTAATATTTCAAAATATTCCATAATGTTAGTTTTTCCGGTTTTGCCTGATGAGCCTTACCATGTTGTCAATATCGAAATAGGTAATTAATATCCCGCTTATGGGCAGCACGAGGTAAACAAACCCGAGGGGTAAACCCAGAGCAGCCGATTTTACTGAAAGGTAAAAACGGGTATAAGCCAGCCATGAGCCGCCAACAATGAGCACCGAAACAGCAAAAAGAATAATCATGACGCTGATAATCAGTTCAAGTTTATAACGCCGCTGCGGGGTACTGCGCTGTAAGAGTATGTCGATGGCAAGGTGTTCGCGCCTTCCGGCAACATAGGCCGCCCCCAGCAGTCCGACCCATATAAGCAGATATCCGGCAAGTTCGTCGGTAAAACTGCTCGGCGATTTCATTACATATCGGCTGGCAACCTGCCAAAGCACGTCAATTACCAGAACACTCATAATAAACACCAGGGTCCATTCAAGCCCTTTGTCGATTTTTTTCCGTATTGTCATGGCTCGTCATAATTATATTCAACATTCCTGATCCGCTCAATGTAGGAGTATATTACAGGATGGTTCTTGTAACTCTCTATCAGGGGCTGAACCTTATCGATAAAAGGCTGCTTGTCGGGGTAATTGATAACCACGCCGGCTTTCTGCACCTCCTCGAGCGACATCTCTTCCGACTCGGCCCAAAGCTTGCGCTGTAATACAGCCGATTCGTCGGCAGCCTGCTGAATCCATTGCCGTTCCTGAGGTGTCAGCTTATTCCATACTTTCTGGCTGATAATCAGGACATCGGGAATAGTTGTGTGTTCGTCGAGCGAATAGAATTTACACACTTCGTAATGGCGTGAGGTGTAAAAACTCGGGGGATTATTTTCGGCCCCGTCAACAACGCCGCTTTGGAGTGCAGTGTAAAGTTCGCCCCATGTAATCGGGGTCGCCGAACCTCCCAATGCCCGCATCATTTCGACAGCCGTAATACTTTGCATCACCCTTATCTTCATTCCTGAAAGGTCGTCGGGGTGATTAATGGGTTTTGTTTTGGTATAGAAACTTCGCGAACCGGCATCATAATAACATAATCCCCTTATCCATTTATTTTCGGTACTGAGCAATAATTCCTGGCCGATTTCCCCGTCGAGGACGGCAAAAGTATGCTCTTTCGACCGGAAAATATATGGAAGGCCAAATACCTTGTATGCATCGGCAAAGCTTTCCATGGCTGCTGCCGAAACTTTTGTAATGGCCAGACTGCCGATTTGTACCAGTTCGACACACTGTTGCTCGGAGCCCAACTGCCCGGCAGGGTAAACCTCTACGGTAAGTTTTCCGCCCGAAAGTTCGGCTGTTCGATCGGCCATAAAAGCCATAGCCAGGTGAAC
>CAZMDP010000460.1:0-2958 GCA_964565015.1 uncultured Prolixibacteraceae bacterium
GGGTATTTATTACTTCTTGAAAATCCGGTTGAGATCGATCTGATGCAGCTACGCAACGGATTAAGCCAGCTGCTTGCCGAAGCCGAAATTCCTGTTGGGGCGTATAACATGATAAGGCTCTACATTGAGGAATCGGAAATCGTGCTCGACAACGAAACTTCATTCCCTTTAAAAATTCCAGGTGGATCGGTTAGTGGATTGAAGATATTATTGAAGGAGCCTTTAATGGTAACCGAGGAGGGAATTGCCGAAATATTGCTTGATTTTGATTTGAGCCGCTCGTTTATTGCACAGGGCAATCCGAAAAGTAAAAAAGGAATAATCGGTTTTATTTTTAAACCCGTAATAAGGGCGGTAAACCTGCACAAGAGCGGCACCCTGGCCGGAAAAGTTACCGATGCGAAAGGCAAACCCGTTGAAGAAGCATTGGTTTCGCTTTACCATGAAAACGAAGTAGTAACCACGGCTCTTACCAATCCCGGAGGCGTTTTTAAAATTATCGGGATACCTGCAGGGAAATACAGTTTGACCGTTGAAAAAGATGGGTATAAAAAAGTTGAAATCACATCTGTTGAAGTTAAAAACAAACATGAACTAATCAGGAACATAGTTTTGCAGAAAGAATAATCTTCTATCCTCCTTTTGTTTGAGGGTTTGAGATCGAAGATTTTAAACCAGTTAATTCATGAAGCGGCCGGCATTATTTATCTGCCGGTCGTTTTCTTTTCGGGGAACAGGAGGCTGAATGTAACAGCCGCCGTAAAGGCGATAAGGTAAGACGACAATCGTTCGGAAATACCCGTATAATCGGTAAGCCAGGTTTTCCAGATAATAGCGGTAAATGTTCCTGTAATCAGGCTGGCATAAACACCTGCCCTCGAAAACTTTTTCCAGAACAGTAAAAGGATTACGGCCGGGCCAAACGAGGCGCCAATTCCGCTCCATGCATACGAAACCAATCCGTAAACAGTATCTTCCATGGTAATTGCCAGAATGAATGCTATAACCCCAACAAGAAGTGTAAGTAATTTATTCAGAGTAAGTAATTGTTTTTCAGGAATTATCCTTTTTCGTAACTGGGAGTACAGGTCCTCTGTCATCGATGACGAAACCACCATCAATTGCGACGATGCGGTTGACATCATGGCCGAAACCGCTCCTGAAAGCAGGATCCCTGCCAGAATGGGGTTTAGAAGTGTCATCACCATTACAGGCATTATTTTTTCACTGTCGGCTGCCACACGGGCTGCATTTTCACCAAGTAACTCCGCCTGTACCATCTGAAACCCGATTATGCCGATCATAAAAGCGCCACCATAGGCCAGCATAGTCCAGACGATGGCGAGCCAACGTGCCTGGCGGTTTTCAGCAGGGTTTCGCATGGCCATCATGCGGGTGAGCAACTGGGGTTGTCCGGTATAACCAAATGCCCAGCTCAACCCATTCAGGATAAGGAGGTAACCGGTTGCCGAAGCAGTTGTGTTTATATTGAGCGGAACGGTAAAATCAGCATTTAAAAAAGCCTCTGCCACAACCACTCCCTGGCTTGCGGCAATAAACCATGCAATGATGGGCAATACTACGCAGGTAATAACCATGAGTACCGCCTGAAAGGCATCGGTAGCCACTACCGTTATAAAACCGCCCAGCATGGTATATAGGGTCACGATACCCGAACCGATAACCATTCCCCAGAAAGGGTCGATGTTGAAAGTATCGTTAAAAATTTTTCCGGCACCGCTGAACTGTGCTGCAATGTAAAGTATGAAAAAGAAGATGATAATCAGAGATGAGATTAGGCCGATGCTCCTGTTGGTCCCTGCGAAGGTGCGAATGAACAATCCCGAAACAGTAAGTGAACCGGTTTTTTCAGTTATTCGGCGCAAGGGCTCTGCCATAAATGTCCATAAAAACAAGATACCTTCAACACAGCCCAACGCAACCCAGATGGCCGCCCATCCCTCAGCATAGGCATGTCCGGTTAGACCTAAAAGCAACCAGGCTGATTCTCCTGTTGCCCGTTCTGAAAGCGCCAGCGAGAAACCTGAAATCTTTTTCCCCCCAATTACAAAATCGTTGTTGGTTTTCGACCTTCGGGCCGACCAGAATACAATTCCAATGAGTGTGATCAGGTAAAGAATAAAAACAGTAATCATCGGTTTTGTTATCGTTTATTTGGTAAAAGTAATAAAACATCGGAAACCTGTCTGATGGATTTCAAATCGGATTGGTTAAGTTTGATTGAAAATCTTTGATAGATAAGAATTATAAAAATTCTCGGCGGCCATTCTATGTGGCATCAATACCTGTTCTTCGCTTATTTTACTTAGAAGCTCGAGTTCTTTCTCCTGGGTGGCCGTTACAAATACCTTGCCCGTAAATCTTTTTTCTTTAAGGTCTTCAATGAGCAACGCTGAATGACCCGCATCAGGAATTGTGCTAAGAATGCACTTTGCTTTTTCCCATGGAATTTGCTCAAGTATGTCAGGGTCTTCAAGATCGCCGTAAATTATGGGCTTACCTTTGTTTTGCCATAGCCTTACAAGGTTTGGATCAAAATCAACACCCAGATAAGAAATGTCTTTTCTTTGGTCGAGATAATTTGCCAGTTTACTGCCAAATCGGCCAATGCCAAAAATTATAAGGTCATACTCCCCTGATTTTATATCGGGGGCCTGGTTTTGTGTCGGAATTTTTTTTTGAAAGATTGACAGGGCAGGTGAAATAAACTCGTAAATAGGATAGGAATAAATAATCATGTAGGTCGAAATCCCTATGGTAATAAGCCCAACCAGTGTAATAAGCCCCAATATATTTTCATCGAGATGGCCGAATTGAAGGCCTAATCCTGCAAAGATCAGCGAAAATTCACTTATTTGGGCAACCGTAAGCCCAGCCAGAAATGAGGTTCGTTTTCGGTAACCCATTATTGCCATAATGATTAATACAATGATCGGA
>CAZMDP010000461.1:0-2953 GCA_964565015.1 uncultured Prolixibacteraceae bacterium
TACTGCGGAATTACAGAAATTCCGGAGTGTTTTGCTGTTGGCAACGGCGATTTACTGACCTACAGCGAAACTTCGGCATTCTGGGCGTTCAATTTCGTGGCCAATTTCGCTTATCTTCGCTACAGCGATATGATTCAGGATGTTCGTAAGGTGCAACACGACCTCGAAGAAAAATACATTACCCTTACCCCTTATATCGATAAGGCTGCAAAAGACCTGCTTGCTGCCGAAGGGCCTGAAAAAGCCCGAAGGTTCCTTACCGAATATTCGGTGAATGAGGCCAACAATATGACCAAACGCTGGAAAGAACTTGGACAGTACCTGCTGATTAAATACCTTGATGGTAACATTAAGAAAGAAGAAGACGGGAAATTTAAGCGCAATGAATACGGGTTACCTGCTACACCCCACTTTCCGGGATACCCCGAATGGTGGTATAGGGCTATTGTAAACAGTACCGGCGATCATTTTAAAGTAATACAATATGGTGAAGATCAATAAAATGTTTTAATTTTACAAAGGCATTTAAAATTTATAATCGCCAAAAATTATTATGACTTTAGTTCTGATTAATTTCTTGTATTAGATTTTTCTGCATATAGCTAAAGTTTATTAATCAGTTAAAATCAAACATTATGGAAAAGAAGTGGATTAGGTATTGGATCCTGCTTTTTTGTGCAGGATGTTTGCTGACAAATGTTCTAAAGGTCGATGCCCAAATTAAAGAAAATCTTATAAGGGCTGCTGATGCAAGACGAACAAACCAAACCCTTGAAAACGATGACAAAGGTCCTGTAGGTTCATTAAGCCGAAGTAGTGTTGAAAGTGAACTTTTAACATTAGGAAATGTGTGGTCTGTAAAGGAGTGTTGTGGCTGGAGCGGAACCTGGATTAGGAGGCCCAACACAAATATATTTGATGCAAGGTGGAGGCATACCAATGGTTCCACCGCTGCCGATGTTCTGGAATTGGCAGGTTGGGACCGCTCAACCAACACTGTGACGATTATCCGGAAAAGTATGAATGGTTACTACAAGGCAACCTATAATCCGGGGAACAAGTCGCTGACAAATGGAACAACTACATGGTACACTTCAGGAAATACCTGGTCTGCAACCATTGAATAAATTTTTATTACTTCCCGAAAAATACTTTTAATGTTTATGCCCCTGATTTGAAGGTTGTTTAGTTGCGCTTTCAATCAGTTTTGTATACTCATCACTATTGATCTTATCAGCAACATACCCTTTCTTCTCAACTGCTTTCTTCAACGCTTCATCGTTGGTGCGTTTTTCGGCATAAACTATTTTAATGGTATTCGATACATGATCGATTTTAAGGTCTTTTACGCCCCTTTCAAACCTTAAGTGTTCGAAGAGCGTTTTTTCACAATCCACACAGTCCATGCTACTTTTAAAGTGTACAACCGGATCTGATTTTTTCTGTGCTGTTACATGGGAAATGCTTCCCATAGCCATCACTAAAGCGAGAATACAAACTATTTTTTTCATGGTTACTTATTTTAATATCAGTTATAATCCAAAGTAAACCGGATGCCGGCATAAATCCTTCGACCAGAAACCGGGCCCCATATTCTTGTGGCATCAAATCCCGGCGAGAACGGCCTATCAGCACCAATTACAGGTAAATTCTGCATATAATCAGTAAGGTTTTCAGAACCGGCATATATACTCCATTTTCTGAAATATCGGGTAATTTGAGCATTCATGATGGTATAAGCCGGAAATTCCTTCTGAGAAATAATTGCCTGGTTTACCGGATTGAGGTGCAATTCTGGCAATCGTCCTCCCCCGTTGAATTGTACTGTGTAATCGAACATCCATTTTTTCAGGTTGGTGGTGTAATTCATGGTAATCAAACCTTTATATCTGCTTGTGAGCGGTTTCTCGAGAAGTTGACCGCCAATGGTCTGCTTTACATCATTCTGGCGCCATGCAACCGTCAGATCGAGGTTACGGATTACCGGGTAACGTACATCGACTTGCCAACTGGTGGCATAAGATTTCCCATCGAGTGGTGCAATGATCACATTATCAGGATCGCTTTCACGATCAACCACCAACTGTTTCTGAAAATCGGTACGGTAAATTTCTGCCGAAATCTGCAGGTCACGTCCAAATAATTCGTAATTCTGGATAAAGTTGAAACCATAATTCCAGGCTTCTTCCTGCAAAGTTTGTTCAAAAACAAGGTTACGGGAAGTGGCTAACAGGAAACTGTTTTCGGCGAGCACGTTGGCAGTGCGGTAACCCTTACCTGCGCTCATCCTGAATGTCCACCTCGGATCGGGTTGGTAGCGAAGGTGCATCCGGGGGGTAAAAAACTGACCAAACACATTGTGAAAATCGCTCCTGATTCCAGCCATAAACGTAAGCTTATCGGATGGTTTGAAAGTATATTCGGTAAATAACCCTGGAACTGATTCACTGCGTTGCATATCAAATTGGTTTAACACTTCGTCGAACCGGTTGAAGAATAAACTTGCCCCCGTATTGAACGAATGATGGCCGTGATCATCGAGGTCTTGTGTCCAGATAAGATTTGTATAAAACCTGAACTCATCGCCATCAAAGTTATGAAGGCCATAAAACGACGACATGTTATGACTTACCACATTTGTAAGCAAAGCGATGGCCGATTTTTGCGAAGGCCATACATAGCCAGCTTTGAAAACCCCTTCGAGGAGGCGGTTTTCAATTCCAATTCCATACGGATTTGAAATACTGCGGGCCATTCCCTTTTCAAACGCAACCTGTCCTCCGTATCGTTCTTCGTCCAGGAAGCGAAATGCACCATGTAACATTAAACCTTTATGGTTGTGGAATTTCCAAACATTGAAAAGATGGACCTGCGTATTGAGGGGATGATCGAGAAAGCCATCACCATTGTGATCGATTTTATTCGACAGGTTCTCTGCATGAAAGAATACACC
>CAZMDP010000462.1:0-2946 GCA_964565015.1 uncultured Prolixibacteraceae bacterium
GGGCCAGCCTGAGGGCAGAACTGTCGGTACAATCGGAATTTTGTTTTGATACCGAGACAACCGGGCTCGAACCGCACAACTCGGAGTTGGTTTGCCTTTCGTTTTCGTTCAGGAAGCACGAAGCATTTTGTGTTATGCTTCCGAACAGCAGAAAAGAAACACAGAAAATACTCGATGAATTCAGGGAGGTTTTTGCTGATGAACGCATTTTGAAAATCGGTCAAAACCTGAAATTCGATATACTGATGCTTTTACAATATGGGATTGAAGTAAAAGGGAGATTGTTTGATACATTGCTTGCACACTACCTTATACAACCCGAGCTGAAGCACAACCTCGATTACCTTTGTGAAGTCTATCTGAATTATAGAAAGATTCCTACCGAAAACCTTATTGGGGCAAAAGGCAAAAACCAGCTTTCGATGCGGACGGTTTCGCCCGAAAAGCTCAGGGACTATGCCTGTGAAGATGCCGACCTAACTTATCGGCTTAAAGATGTTTTGGCAGCCGAACTACAGAAATATAACCTGGTAACCCTGTTCGAAGAACTCGAAATGCCCCTTGTTCCGGTACTTGCCGATATGGAACTGACCGGCGTAAAACTCGATACAAAAGCATTGGATAATTATGCTGTTGAGCTCCGGGAGCAGATAATCGGGCTTGAAAAAGAGATATATTTGCTTGCCGGCCAGGAATTTAATATATCCTCGCCAAAACAATTGGGCGAAATTTTGTTTGAGAAACTAAAAATCGATCCAAACGCAAAACTTACCAAAACAAAACAATATTCGACCAACGAAGAAGTATTGGTACAGTTGGCCAACAGGCACCCAATAGTGGGGAAGGTTCTCGATTACAGGGGTTTGAAAAAATTGCTGAATACTTATGTTGAAACATTGCCCCAATTAATAAAGCCACGGACCGGAAAAATACATACCTCTTTCAATCAGGCCATTACAGCAACCGGACGATTAAGTTCAAACAATCCGAACCTGCAAAACATACCCATCCGCGACGAAAACGGGCGAGAAATCAGGAAGGCATTCATTCCATCGGATGATGAGCACTTGTTCTTATCGGCCGACTATTCGCAGATTGAATTGCGAATAATGGCAGCACTGAGCAACGACCCGCAAATGGTGGAAGCGTTTGCCAAAAATCAGGACATTCATGCTATAACCGCCTCGAAAATCTACAAGGTCCCGCTTGAAGAAGTTACTTCGGATATGCGACGGAAAGCCAAAACCGCCAACTTTGGGATTATTTACGGCATTTCAGCTTTTGGCCTCTCTCAACGGTTAAATATACCACGCACAGAAGCAAAACAACTGATTGATGGTTATTTCGAAAACTTTCCCAAGGTTAAGGAGTATATGGATAAATCAATAGAAATGGCCAGAAAAGACGGATATGTCCAAACAATTATGGGCCGGCGGCGTTATCTTAATGACATCAATTCGAACAATGCTGTCGTTCGGGGAATGGCCGAAAGAAACGCCATTAATACCCCAATACAGGGATCAGCAGCCGATATAATCAAACTGGCAATGATAAAAATCTATCATGGTTTTCAAACGCATAGCCTTAAATCGAAAATGATACTGCAGGTCCACGACGAATTGAATTTTGATGTTTATAAACCGGAACTTGCTATGGTTGAACAGATTGTCAAAGAAAATATGGAAACAGCCGTTCAATTAAATGTTCCGCTTACAATTGAAATGAAATCGGCAGATAATTGGTTGGATGCACATTAATATGGATGACAATTTAAAAACAGAAGATGAATACAGAGAGGCGCTGAAGCGTTTTGTCGAAATCCTCGAGTCGGAACAGGGAAGTTACGATGCCTGCGAGCTTTTTGAACTGATGAGAAAGCTCGAAGTTTACGAACAAGAGAATTGCGTATAGTTTACACAAAACATCAGATTAATTGATAATTCTAAGAATGCTTGCCAGGTAAATTTTCCAATACCCTAACTCAAACAAATAAAATAGCTTATTTTCTGCTAATCAGTTGTTTTAATTCTATAATTTTGCGCACTGAAAATAAATCCTTTCGATTTTGGTCCGGAATGACAGAAAACAGTGGCATTATTAACAGTAATTCGTTTCAGGCGGTAAATTTTTCTGCAGGCACGGGTTCTTTGTTTTCCGTTACCACATCATCCGATACCACATCTAAAAATCAGAACAATCAATACCTGGCCACTCCTAAACCAGAACAAATAAGATTATGGCGTCAGCGCGAACTGAACAGGATGTTTCATGGACAGAAGAAGGAATTGGTTCCTCTAAATCAATTTTTATTAGAAAGTAAAGGTGAACCAAATACGGGGCTCGTTTTGCCCTCGCGCCCCATAACAAACACCCATCATGATTGGTTTGCCGTAATTGTTTTTTTAAGCCTTATACTGTTCGCATCAGTCAGGCATGGCTTTGGTAATTACCTTTCGGCCTTGTTTCAGAGCATTTTCAATTACTCAACTGCCTCGCGCATGTTCCGCGAAAGAAACATATCGCTATATCAGGGCGAAATCAGATTAGAGATATTCAGCTACCTTGTATTCGGACTGCTTATTTATCAGGCAGCTTCGCAATATAACCTTAACCTTCCATTCGAAGGTTTTATACGTTTTGCTTTATCGTTTTCTGTTGTAGTTGTTTTTTTTATGGGAAAGAAGATATTTTATCAGGCAACCGGGTTTCTGTTCGAAAACATGAACGAGACAGCCGAATTCCTGTATAATTACAGCAATTACATAAGGGTCGCTGGCATAGTTGTACTTCCAATTAGTGCTGCTATTGCATGGGCGCCTGTTTATTCGGCCGACCCCGTTTTTTTAACCGGCTTGATAATCGTTACTATTCTCTATGTTTTTTTGCTATGGAGGGGGCTTAAAATTTTCCTGAAAAAACAATTTTCTATTTTTTATCTCTTTTTAT
>CAZMDP010000463.1:0-2938 GCA_964565015.1 uncultured Prolixibacteraceae bacterium
GGCCCCTACCACAAAATCGTAAAATTCGAGCCTCACAATCATGTCGGGGTTTTCAACATCCGAACGGTCGAATTCTTCGGGGCTGAAAAAGTTTACGAACCCTTGTGGTGGGAACCTCCGGTTTAAATGCTCAAAAACCTGATTGTAAAAGAATCCGGCCGACAGTTCGAACATTTTTGAGTGTACCGGAATGGGTTCAATCACCACGTTGAGAGTAGCCTTTGCTTTTGCTTCCCGCATCAGTTGAACAGAATTCTTATAGCCGGGAACAAATTCATTGCTTCGGCGGAACATGTCGTATGCTTCGCGTGCGGCCCTCTTTTCGGGTTGTTTCATCAGCGACAGACCGGCCTGATAGGTTTCTTCGGCAGCCCTTTCGAGGGCCATGTTCATTTCGGTGGAATATGTTTTCGGTTCGGGAACAATACGGAGGGCTGCGGGGCTCTTTCTTATTTCCGAAGCAAGTTGGTTGACCCTCCGCATAACACCTACGGTTTTTTCCCATTTAAGCGGATCGTTGCCCGAAAGGATCAGATCGATTTCATCCTGTGCCCATTTCAAAGCCAGCGGGTAGCTCGATTCGAGAACCTCTTGCGATTTTCGGTGGTTGGGTTTCGCGCGCAAGCGCTCAACAGCTGTAGTTACCGCTTCAAAATAATTTCCACGATGAAATGCTTTCTGGCCGCTTGAACATCCCAGCAAAACCAGCAGGATCAAGGGTAATAACCGGTATATCTTCCCGAATTTCATACTATTAAAATTGGTTGTTTTCTATGGTATAATATAGCCTGTCCCGCTTTGGCGGGAGAACTCGCTCCGAACTATCGGGGCTCGTTTCATTTTATTTGATGTAGCAATAATTATAATGCAAATATAGGTTATCCTTACCACCGGTAAGCCAGTTTTATACCCGAAATTCCATTTAGTGAAACAGGTTCGATCAAAAACTGATTTTTCTGATGTTGACGGCAAATAAATCTTCCGGTGACTGTACCAAAAACCGCTCCGGCAAAAACATCGCTTATCCAGTGCCGGTTGTCGTAAACGCGCGAAATTCCGGCCAGCGATGCAAGTGTGTATGCCGTAACCGGTACCCAGGGGGTATCCCTGTATTGATAAGCAATAACCGAAGCAACGGCAAAAGCCGATGTGGTATGCCCCGATGGAAAACTTGTCCCGTTAATGGGGCCTTTCCATTCGCCGGGGCCAGGTTCCCACCAGGCATCGGGACGTGTCCGGCCAAATGCGTATTTGGGTATCCGCACCAGTAACGCACTGATCAGATAACTTTCCACGGCCATTAATCCGGTTGAGCGGCTACGGTCGTTTTCTGCCAGGTATCCATGTGCCACGAATCCTCCCATAACGGCAAAAGCATATAGGTTGCCCATAGGTTCGAGACTGTATGCAGTAACCGCCGAAATTTCCGAAGATTGGTTTCGGAGGAAGAATTTCTGAATAGGTTTGTCAATTGCGGTTAATACTGCTGTTGTTCCGGTTATTGTGGCCATTTTCAACCAGTCTTTGCCTTTCCAACGGATGGGTGAGGTTATCCAGTCGCGGGTATCGGTATAATAATGTCTGAGGTACTGCTTATTTAAACGCACCGAATCGACCTGTGCTGCCGAAACAGCAACAAAAAAAATGAAGAAAAGAAAGATGGTTGTTTTTTTCATCGATGCGATTGAAATATAAGGCTTGCTTTTTACTTTTTGGTATTTAAATCGCAGCAAATATATGATCTCTGGTTAAAAAAATTACGGGTATGTATTTAAACGCTCCTCAGTCTTATACTGACTGCCAACCACTACTACCAACTTTCTTCTTTTACTTATTGCCTCCGCCTCTATTTTTCTTCTTCGCCTCTTCCCAATAAACATCCATTTCGGCCAGGGTCATATCCCTCAGACTGCGTCCTTTGGCCAGGGTCTGGCTTTCGAGGTAATTAAAACGGTCAATAAATTTCAGGTTGGTTCGTTCGAGGGCTGCTTCCGGATCAACGCCATAGAGCCTTGCCGCATTCACCAGTGCAAAAAACAGGTCGCCAAACTCGGCTTCTATTTTGTCAGGGTCAATTTTATCGATTTCGGAACTCAGTTCCGAAATCTCTTCTTTTACCTTGTCCCAAACCTGTTCGCGGTATTCCCAGTCGAACCCCACTCCCGATGCTTTTTCCTGAATCCGGTTGGCTTTCACCAGGGCCGGCATGGCAACCGGCACCCCTTCGAGCAGTTTGTGGTTACGGCCTTTTTCCTTTAATTTCAGGTCTTCCCAGTTTTCTAAAACCTCACGGGCATTGGCAACATTCACGTCGCCAAATACGTGCGGGTGGCGGTACACCAGTTTATCGTTGATGGTTTGCAATACGTCGCCCATATCGAATTCCTTTTCTTCTGAACCAATTTTTGCATAGAACACGATATGCAGCATCATGTCGCCAAGTTCTTTTTTTATTTCCTGAAAATCGCGTCGAAGGATTGCATCGCCCAGCTCATAGGTCTCTTCTATGGTAAGTTTGCGGAGCGATTCAAGTGTCTGGGCCTTGTCCCAAGGACACTTTTCGCGCAGTTCGTCCATGATTTCGAGTAACCGTCGAAACTCTTTTATGGCATTTTCCATGAATTCTTTTCATTTAAAAGATGGGCGAAATTAGGGAAAATTGATTCAACGTTACGATGCTTTCTGAATAATTTTGACTGTTGTAATTTTTACAGTAACGCCAAAATTTATATATTGCAAACCAAAATTTTATCAGATGAAGAAATTTATAACACTGCTAATAGCTATTGTTGTTGTTCTTACGGTAACTGCACAGGAACGAAAAAAGGCATTTGAAATCAACGAACGGCTGGGACGTGGAATAAATATGGGGAACGCATTCGAAGCACCCTCCGAAACTGCGTGGGGAAATCCATGGCGGCCCGAATATTTCAGGATT
>CAZMDP010000464.1:0-2936 GCA_964565015.1 uncultured Prolixibacteraceae bacterium
GTCCAAGATTGATCTCCAGTTCTTTTACATCTTTGTAGGTAAATTTTTTCAATCCTAAAAAATTGTACACTACTTCGCCCGATATCGAATCGAGATAGAAATACTCTTTTGCCGGATCGCCCTGGGCGTATTCTTTTGCCCGCCGCTCAATTTGCGCTGCTTTAAACGTAAAAGTCAGCTGGTAGAGACATACGGCTGCAAGCAAAATGGCAAATGTTAAAATTGCACCTTTGTTTTGCATTGAAATTAAAATTTTAGTTTATTAATAAATTCAATTGTTTAATACTATGTAAAATTCGGCCGGAGAGTACCGGCAAAGAAAAATATATGGAAAAGCTTACTAAAGCGAAGGGGGCTGATCGTCGGGTGTGGTATAATGATAATTCCTGAAAGCCAGAAGGTTGCGAAATGAAATTTTTTCAGGAATATCGGGTTTTTCAGCCTTTAAAATATGAAAAGCACGCGAACTGTGGTGAAGCCTGAGGAGCCGGTCAACATCGGAATAGAGTGACTTCTTTATCAGTATTTTTTGTATTGGGGCTTTCAGCGACAAATTACCTGTCGGATTACAAAAATATAGAACTGCATGATCGGTCTCTTCGGTCTGCTCTTCTTCAACCTCAAAACTAAACTCTTGGGTATGGTACCGATCAAAAATCCATGCGCTTCCAAGCAACACCAGGAAGAAAGAAATATTCAGAATGTTTTTCTTTGATATGTAACCTGTTAGTTTCAAATTACCCATGAATTAGCGGACGCAAATATATACAATGTGTTCTGAGAAACAAAAATATTTTTGAAATCAGATATTGAGTGTTAGTTGCAGTTTTCCGTAATCGATAACCGCTTTTTTCTGCAAGAGGAAATCACCGCCAATTAAACCGCAAATTTCTTTTTCGGTTGCGTGAAAATAGACCTTATTAATATGCGATAGGTCTAACAGTGCAACCTGAAAGGGTTCAATCGTCAATGAACCTATTTTAAACGATTTTAGATTTCCGAGTGAAGTGTCGAGTTTACCCTCGCCAATACCTGCCGATTGAATAAATACATTTTCGTCAGGTTCAATTTTTTCATACAATTCAGTCAGCGATTGGTCAAAGACGGTTTTCGATGCGCCGCTATCAATGATCCACAATCCTTTCAGTCCATTGGCAAAAACCGATTCGAGGGTGAGGTGGTAATTCCCATCTTCGAGTTTTACTAAATTAAGCGGAATTCTGGCTTTCATTTTTCAAAAATATAAAACGGATGGTTCAGTAAGATCCACCCGTTTATTGTTGAGAATAATTTTCAATGAAGACCGTGATCAGAGAATGTTCATCCCATCAAGCACGTCCATAATCTTTTTCACCGAGTTGGCCGAATTGTGAAGAAGCTCCAATTCAGCATCGTTCAGGGCTACTTCGATTACCTTTTCAACGCCATTTTTACCCAGTTTAACCGGTACACCTACGAACATATTATCGAGGCCATATTCTCCCTCGAGTTTTACACAACAGGGGAAGATACGTTTCTGGTCGAGGACAATGGCTTCGACCATCTGTGCGGCAGCCGATCCGGGTGCATACCATGCCGAAGTTCCCATCAGGTTCACCAGTTCTCCTCCGCCGTTGATGGTGCGTTTTACGATGGCTTCCAATTTTTCCTGTTCAATGAGTTCGGTTACCGGAATGCCCGAAACGGTGGTGTAACGCGGCAGCGGAACCATGGTATCGCCATGTCCGCCCATCAGTAATGCCTGAATGTCGCGTGGCGAAACATCGAGCGCTTCGGCCAGAAAGGCACGGTAACGGGCTGTGTCGAGTATGCCGGCCATACCCATAACTTTGGTTTTGGGTAGCTTGGCACTTACGTACGAAGCATAGGTCATTACATCCAACGGATTGGATACAACAACTATTATGGTTTCGGGGCTGTATTTTACCACATTTTCGGTAACACTTTTTACAATCCCGGCGTTTATCGAAATTAAGTCGTCGCGGCTCATGCCAGGCTTACGCGGAACGCCAGAGGTAATTACGACTACTTCCGATCCGGCTGTTTTCGAATAATCGTTGGTCGAGCCGGTTAAGCGGGTATCGTAATAATTAACAGGTGCTGTCTGCCATAGGTCGAGCGATTTACCTTCAGAAATTCCTTCCTTGATGTCAACCAGCACTACTTCCTGAACTATATTCTTCTGGGCAATAACCTGGGCACATGTGGCACCTACGTTCCCTGCTCCTACAACTGTTACTTTCATGAAAAAAAGATTTTAGCGTATTAAAAACTTATAAATATAAACAATTAATTTTCAGTTTTTTCAAAAAGATGGGCAAAATTATAGCATTTGACAGATAATTAAAACAATAATCTATAGCTGTATCGGGGTTTAACATTTTAATAAACCATTTCGTATGATTTTATATCCAATGCCAAATAACAAATAAACCTTAAGTCCGATAATTTATCATGTTGATATAGTTGATGTTAGAAATTCTTGTTTAACGATTTGGTATTTTTTTTATTCAAAATTTGTATTTTCTTAAACATCGCAAACAAACATCTGTTATCTTGATAAAACTTTACAGCGCTTGACAAAAAAATTTTATTTAAGATTCGATGGGTAAAAAAGTATTGATAACAGGGACCGGACTCGGGGCATTAAGTACTGCTTTGCGCCTTACCACCGACGGTTACCAGGTTGAGATGGTTGAAAAATACCATCAGGCAGGAGGTAGGTTGAACCTGCTTGAAAAAGATGGGTTTAAATTTGACCTCGGCCCTACCTTTTTCAGTATGAGCTACGAGTTTAAAGAGCTTATGGAATATTGCAAAATGGACATGCCTTTCGAATTTGTGAAACTCGACCCATTGTATGCCGTCCATTTCGAAGGGGATCAAAAAAGTTACCTTATTTATAACAATCTGAAAAAACTTGCTGCCGAATTTGC
>CAZMDP010000465.1:0-2936 GCA_964565015.1 uncultured Prolixibacteraceae bacterium
AAGAATAGAATATCTGATAATAAGTAACTTTGACTGGAATTTTGAATAAAATAAACCATGTTCAAACCAACTTTTATCCTGATATTCTTAATATTTGCTTCATTTATTTCTTTTGCGCAAAACGATACGCTGTTTTTAAAGGATGCAGTTGAGTCGGCTTATAAACGTAATGCCGGGTTGCAACAAATGTATGCCCGTTTAAAGCAAAAGAAGAATTCCTGGAGGTCGGAAACAGGAATTGCGTCGCCTGAGATCAGTTATTTCAAGGAAGGCATTGGATCGGGGCCGGGCGATATATTCGACGAAAAACGTATTACTTTTTCGCAAAGCATTGATTTCCCACTGACGAGTATTTACAGGTTAAAAGCCATCGATGAGGAGATTAAAAGCCTCGAATATCTTATTACTGCACGCGAGAAAGAAATAAAAGCCGAAGTAAAAAGCAATTATGTGGAGGTAATATATGCCCTTCGCCTCAAAAAATCGAGAGAAAATCAATTGCGTATTTTACAGGATTTGCGCAACGCGGTTTTTACCAAATTTGAAACCGGTATGGCAAGTGGCATCGATCTTACGAATGTTGAATTACAGGTGGATGAAGCAAGGAACGATCTTGAGCAATCGGTCTGGTTACTGCATAAAGCTCGTTACAGTTTGTTTTTTGCCATGGGATTGCCCGTTGAAGAACAAAGTTATGGTATTTTATTTACCGATACCCTGATGGCTCCCGACATTGAAATAGAACAAATATTCGCTCTTGCCCGGCAGGAGATTCAACCGGCATTCCTGGCTTCGCAACACGAACTTGCATCTGCAAATTATATGTTAAAAGAGGCAAAGAGTAACATTCTCCCCGATTTCAGGATCAATTTATATCAACAGGATTTAGGTACAGGGTTTAAATACAGGGGGTTCGAAGTCGGGTTGACCATTCCTTTATGGTTACCCCTCGACTATAAAGGAAAAATCAATACTTCAATTACCCGTAGGGAAGAAATCCAATGGAAACAGAATGAAATAAAACTTGATATGAAAAGGCAGATCGAACATGCCTGGCACAATTATGAAGTAAGCCGAAACATTGTAAAACGATATGTCGAATCGATGAAAAACCGGGCCGATAAACTTCAAAGCATGAGTTTAAGGGCTTATCAGTTAGGCGAAATCGATCTTTTACATCTGCTGAATGCCCAGCAGATTTTTATTACAGGCGAACAGAGGTACCTGGCTGCTGTACGCGATTATTATCTTCAGTTAATCGCTCTGGAAAAATTTCTGGAGAAAGATTTGGTATATTGAAATTTGTAAAACCTGAAAACCATTAATTATGAAACGAGCATGGTTATCGATAACACTGGCATCAGCAATTTTATTTTCGTGCAGTTCCGACAAAACCAATACGGATGGTAAAACAGCAGAGCAGAAAGATTTGCCCCCTTCGCTTATTGGTCAACAGCAAGGAATTGAAATGGTGCAGCTCAGCGAAAAGGAACAAAATGAACTGAAGATTCAAACCCTCACCATCACTCAGGACCTTGTTGAATATTCGGTAATGGCCCCGGGGGTTGTTTTTCCGGCACCTGGCCATTCAAGCATGGTCAGTACGCCCATAAATGGCCAGATTAGCAGGATTTATAAATTTGAAGGTGACAGGGTTAGATCGGGTGATATGTTGTTTCAGATACAGAGTATCGATTTTGGCAACATGGTTTCGGAGTACCTTCAGGCTTATGCCGAAGAGCGTTTCCAGCGAAACCGGTTGAACCGTATGAAACAACTGGTTGAAGAAACCATCAGTTCGGCAAGCGAACTTGAACGGGCGTCGTCAGAATTTGAAAGGGCTTCGGCAATTCTGAGGGCAAATTATTCACGGTTAAGGGCTTTAGGGGTTGCCGACGATGAAATCAGACAATTTGCCGAAGGTGAAAATATTAACCCCATGTTGCATATCCATTCGCCTATTAATGGCATAGTTGAATCGAATTTTGTGGAACTGGGGCAGTCGGTTAACGCCCTTGAAAACCTATCCCGATTGCTCGATATCAGCAAAGTTTTGGTGAGGGGCTATGTTTCGCCCGACGACGCCAGGCTTATTTCGCCGGGCGATTCGGTATTTATTACACAGCGCGACCAGAACTCACGAATTGATGCAACCATTACCTCTATCAATCCAGGTATGGATGAAAACAACCGATCGGTCATTGCCAATATCGTTGTTTCTACTGTAAATGGATGGCCCAAACCTGGGGAGAACCTAAGGCTTTATATTAATACTTCCACCCGGCAGGCAAAGATATCGGTTCCGGCAGAGGCAATTACTTACGATGGCAACCAGGCCATTGTGTTTGTCGATCGCGGAAATGGGATTTTTGAAAAGAGGCCTATTGTGATTTCCGAGATTCGTGATAAGAATATTTTGGTTGAGAATGGATTGCACGACGGCGATAAAATTGCCATAAGCCAGGTATTCAGCCTGAAAGCACTGCTAAGGTTTCACCTGATTTCGGAAGAATAATCAAACCTTAAAACGTGGGCTAATGTTAAAAGATATAATTGTTTTCAGTGTCAGGCAAAAGTTTGTAGCTCTTTCGCTGGTTGTCCTGATGGCGGTTGGGGGATACTTTGCTTTAATTGAATTACCTATAAATTCGTTGCCCGACGTAACACCGGTACAGGTATTGGTTATCACCAAAGCCGGAAGGTATTCTCCCTACGATGTTGAAAAACTGGTTAGCTACCCTATTGAAACGGCTATGAATGGCCTGCCCAAAGTAGCCCAGGTCCGATCAATCTCTCAGTTTGGGCTTTCGGCTGTTACCGTTGAGTTCGACGAAGGAACCGACATCTATTTTGCGCGCCAGATGGTGGGGCAACGCCTGCAGTCGATTGTTGATGAGCTTCCCCCCGACGTAGCCAGTCCATCATTAGGTCCGATT
>CAZMDP010000466.1:0-2933 GCA_964565015.1 uncultured Prolixibacteraceae bacterium
CGGGGTGCAGGCACATGATATCGCGCGGGGTTAGCGAACCCTTGTCGATAGCCGACGGAGTAATCCATATCCGGCCGTCTTCGTCGATAACCGAGAGGTTGCCTCCTGAAGTGGTTGTAAGACCTTTGTGGTAAATACGGTTAATGATCAGGATTATCTGGTCGCGGGGGTGCATCAGGCGAAAGTTGTTGTTTTCCATCGGTAACTTCAGATTAATTTGTTTAATTTCGGGCAAAACAAAATTATTAAAATGAAAGCACTGGCAATACTTTTCATCTCCCTTTCGACCATAATGATAACATTGGCACAAGACCGTATTACGGGTCATAATTTTGCCACCCGCAGCGAAGTGATTGCACAGCACGGAATGGCTGCCACCAGCCAGCCGCTGGCCACACAGGTTGCCCTCGACATACTGAAGGCAGGAGGAAACGCCATTGATGCGGCTATTGCTGCCAATGCCGTACTTGGGCTGGTCGAACCTACCGGAAACGGAATCGGCGGCGACCTGTTCGCCATTGTGTGGGATGCCAAAACCGGAAAACTGCACGGGCTAAATGCCAGTGGCCGGTCGCCCTACAATCTGACCCTCGATTATTTTAAGGAGAACAATATCGATAAAATACCATCGCACGGGCCCCTTCCGGTTTCGGTTCCCGGGTGTGTGGATGGCTGGTTCGAACTTCACAAAAAATTCGGAAAACTTTCGATGAAAGATATCCTTGCCCCGGCAATACGATACGCCAAAGATGGCTTTCCGGTGAGCGAACTGATTGCATACTATTGGGACAGAAATGCACAGATACTGAGGAAGTATCCCGGATTTGCCGAAATATTTATGCCAGGCGGCAAAGCTCCGGCAAAAGGCGAAATTTTCAGGAACCCTTACCTGGCAGCAACCCTCGAAAAACTGGCAGAGCAGGGCAGGGACGTTTTTTACAAGGGAGAGATTGCATCGAAGATTGTGCAGTATATGCAGGAAAACGGCGGTTTTTTAAGTATGCGCGATTTTATTGACCATACTTCGGAGTGGGTCGATCCGGTATCGGTGAATTATCGTGGATACGATGTCTGGCAGTTACCGCCAAATGGCCAGGGAATCGCCGTTTTACAGATGCTGGCCATTCTCGAAAACTTCGATATAGGAAGCATGGGCTTTGGGTCGCCCGAATATATGCACCTGTTTACCGAAGCCAAAAAGCTGGCATTCGAAGACCGGGCCAAATTTTATGCCGATCCGGACTTCAATAAAATTCCGGTAAAGGAGCTGATTTCGAAGGAATACGCCAGGAAGAGGGCAGCCTTGATTAACCCCGATAGGGCGGCTCGAAGCTATTCGCCGGGCGAACTGGAGCAATCGAGCACGATCTACCTTACTACAGCCGACAGTGAGGGCAATATGGTGTCGCTTATTCAGAGCAACTACCGGGGAATGGGATCGGGGATGACGCCCGGAAGGCTCGGCTTTGTATTGCACGACCGCGGCGAAATGTTTACCCTCGAAGAAGGCCATTTCAATGTTTACGAGCCGCACAAAAGACCATTTAATACCATAATACCGGGATTTATTACCAAAGATGGCCAACCGTTCATGAGTTTTGGCGTAATGGGAGGTGCCATGCAGCCGCAGGGGCATGTACAGATTGTGTGCAACATTGTGGATTTTGGGATGAATATACAAGAGGCTGGCGATGCCCCACGTATGCAGCACCTCGGATCGAGTGAGCCTACCGGCGAAAAAATGACCGATGGGGGCGTGCTTACCATCGAAACAGGCTTCTCGTGGGAGGCCATAAGGGAACTTATTCAAAAGGGGCATAAAATTCAGTACGACCTGGGTGGTTATGGTGGTTATCAGGCCATTAAACGGGATCCGGTAAATAAGGTTTATTACGGGGCCTCCGAATCGCGAAAAGATGGTCAGGCAGCGGGGTATTAATGGTATACGTGATTAATTAACTGGTAAATACAGAGGATTAATAGTAAAGTTAAGTGTTGATTAGATTATTAAAGTCGATATTCTTTGTTCATTTCAATGTGATTCCTTCGTGAGTGATATTTTCAAAGAGGGGCATAATCTCAAATCTTTCATCTTATTCTTTTTTGTGTAAATAATAGAAGAAATCACCTTACAAGTTTCACTTTCAACATCATATTGTACAGTAATTAATTGTTTTTCAAATCAAAAGCTTAAGTGGCTTGAGTTAAGAAGGATAATAATATCACAATCGGAATTCTTTTTAGCTGTGTTCCGTGCCCATGATCCGGAATGATATAATTCGGCATTGCAGGCCTTAGAAAATACAGATGTTATTAATCCTGTTCAATTTTTTTCATACCTGTCCATAATGGAAAAGTAACTTTTTCTATCAGTTTTGCTTAACTGAATTGTACCTTTCGGGCTTAAACCATTCAAGCCCATTATAAGGCCATTCGGCACACAAAAACGTGGTTTCAGGAACTATAATTTGCTTTTTAAACTCAGACAGGCTCTCTTTGATGTAGAAAAACACTGATACAATTTCTGATATTATTAGAATGTAAATCAATCTGTTGAATGCAGTGTATAGAAAATAAGTAATTCACAATAATCAAGGTAATCCGAAAAAAATATGACAAGTGTAAAAAGCCGTTTATTCAACATGATGATCCGCAACAGTTATCTGTTTCGCGGAAAACTGAAAAAAGAGACATTCGATATGAATACCTCTATTGAAAAATTCAGAGCGGATTGTGAAAAAGGTGCCGCCCGTTATTCGAAACTGCCTGCCGGTGTGGAGATTAAACCTGATGTTATTGATGGGATAAAGGCCGAATGGTTGGTTCCTGCGGGCGCCAATCCCGAAAAGGTGATTATGTATGTGCATGGCGGAGGGTATGTTTCCGGGTCGTGCAGCGACCACAGGGCTTTTGTGGCTAAGTTTGCCGGTTAT
>CAZMDP010000467.1:0-2932 GCA_964565015.1 uncultured Prolixibacteraceae bacterium
TCAGAATAAAACGGGTTGATAATTCTAAAATATCTATTATGCATTTTATATTTTCGGAATATCTGGTTCGACAGCTTCTTTGCATAACGTTTCAGGATTGTTTTAAGATTTATTTCGAAAGATAGCCATGATTTGTAAACCTTAAAATTTCCAATTATTTTCTTCGGACAGCATAACCGTATCGATATCCCGGAATAATGAATGATGCATGATTAAATATGTTATCACATATCTGTTACAACTAAACTCAAAATTAGAAAAAAAGTAGGAACACCTTAATCAGGCCAACATTTATTCCGCTGAACAGAATATAAAAAAGTATTAAAAACATCTACTAAACAATGAAATACAAATATCAGCACCTATACCTGAGGTCATTCGGGATTAAAGCGGGTAAATCGTCCGACTGTTTTTCCAAAAACGAACCCGGCAGACAAATTGCACTAAAAAGTAATGTTTAGTGAGTGTATAACTATAATTCAATTTCCCCGATTAACATTTTTATTTCAAATAGCAAGATATTCTGAAAGAACCTTAAATATTTTGATTGCAATAATTAATTCCTGATTTAATCTGCTATTAATCAAGCCACTCCTTAAAATCGTTTACCTTATCGCGGCTTACAATCAGAGGTTCATCAGATTCGGTTTTCAGCTTTACTTTTAATCGGCTTGAGGAATAGACTACAATATCGGAAATGGCATTGCGGTTTACGATACATTTTCGGTTTATCCGGAAGAATATTTCAGGGTCAACAAGTTCCATTAGATTGTCGAGCGAGTAGTCGATAATATAAATCCGGTTTTCACCGGTGCAAATGTGAGTGGTTTTATCCGAGCTGAAAAAATAGTGAATTTCATCGGTTGAAACCGATCGAAGATGTTCGCCAACCTTTATCACAAAACGGTTCTTGTATGGTTTTTCGAGCATTTTCTTTACGCTTTCTATAATCCCCGGGTGAAGAGATGGCTTATCGTCTTCAGGCGTGAATAGCCTTGTGTATTTTTCTATGGCGTTTTTCAGTTCGGTAAAATCGATGGGTTTGAGCAGATAATCTACGCTGTTGACCTTAAATGCCCTGATGGCATATTCCTGGTAAGCGGTGGTGAAAATCACAGGCGATTGCACCTCTACCTGGCCAAAAATATCGAAACACAATCCGTCGGCTACCTGAATATCCATAAAGATCAGATCAGGAGATGGCTGTGACTGCAGCCATAACACCACATCTTTCACCGAATCGAACACAGCCGAAATTTCGATGGTTTTGTCGTAGGCCTTCAGGAGCGCAGTCAGGTGATCTACAGCGGGTTGTTCATCTTCCAGGATCAGTACTTTCATAGTGTCAGTTTATTTTATTCAACAATGGAATTTCTACCCTGAACTCATTTTCGGATTCGGTAACCACAACCGGGTTTGTGGTAAAAAAAGCATACCTCGATCTGATGTTCTCCAACCCAATGTTGCTGCTGCCCATTACCGGTTTCTTCCTAAGGTTGTTGCTTACCACAAGGTTATTTCCGTTTTTTGTGAAGATGTTGATGGTGAGTGGAAATTCTTTGGAAACTACATTGTGTTTAATGGCATTTTCGATCAGCATTTGAAGTGATAGCGGGATAACGAAAAGGTTTCGCTCCGGCACGTTCAGATTTACCGTCAGGTTTTCGCCAAACCGGATTTTCTGAAGGAAAATATATGATTCGAGGAAGCCAAGCTCTGCATCCAAGGTAGTAAGCTCATTGTCTTTTTGTTCGAGCACATAGCGCAAAACTTCCGATAGTTTTTTTACGAAAAGGATTGCCTTATCGGGGTCGGTGCTGATCAGCGAGGTTACTGCGTTCAGGCTGTTGAAAAGAAAATGCGGATTTACCTGGTTTTTCAGGGTTTCGTATTGGAGCGCCAATTGTTCGCGCTTCATCTGTTCCTGCATGATGGCCGATTTCCGCCAGTTTACAAAGAAGATAATGGCATTGGTAACAAGCATCGAAAGGGTAAGTAAAACCACGGCGGTTTTAACCATAAACCAACCGCTTTCGGCAATAAAACCCGAATAATCACTGTCTTCGAACAGTAAAGCCATTACAGCAATGACGATTGCAATGATCAGCAAACAATAACCCAGCGTAATCGAAAATTGTAAAACCAATCGCTTTAAAGGATTTTTCAACCATGGATGTTTGGTGTCGAGCCAGACTGTTATGCGGCTTATTCCTATGGCCATTGAACCTCCGATAAGAAGCGAATAAGCTGTATTCGACAGGAAGATTTTTGTGGTAAATTCCGAAATGGGAACATGTGTCATAACTACCAGATTGCCCATTGCAATAAGTGAAATGGCCAAAGCTAAAAAATGGGTTACCTGTTTCCGATCGATCTTCATAAATGTTTCATTATTTGAAAGCGTTGATAAAGGTAGGAAAATCCAACGGGTTTAGAGTTTTTTCAGCTCTGCCTCGTTCATTTCTTTACCCCAGTCGGGCCAAATGGGCGATTTTGGTTTGAATTGATCAAATTTCTGTTTGGCCGTTTCGAAAATCGGTTTCGCTACGGCTGGACCGCCACCAAAGGCTTCGGGCATATTTACCAAAGTTATGGCCTTCAGATAATAACTGCGCGGGTTCTCCGGATTAAGCTGAATGGCTTTATCTAAAGCGGCATTCATTTTTCCCATAAATTCCACCCCACGTCCCATTGGATCGACCACCATGCGTCCCGGGTATATAAAAGCCTGCAAAACAAACAACTCCGACTCTTGTGGCGCAATTTCAAAGGCACGGTCGAGAAATTGCTGCGCTTTATCGAACCAGGGATCTTTTTTCGACACATCCTGTTCGAGGTGCCCGATAGATACATAGCAAAATGCAGCGTGGTAAAGCGGTAGCCATTCGTTCTTTTCGGTCTGACTTATACGCTCAAAGGTGTTGGCTGCTTC
>CAZMDP010000468.1:0-2931 GCA_964565015.1 uncultured Prolixibacteraceae bacterium
GGAAAGGTTGGTAAGGGCTTTAATTTTCTTGTACAACAGAGATGAACTCACATTCATTGCCCTGGCAAATTCCTCCTTATCGAAATCAACATTTGCAATATTGGCCTTTACAACTTCCAATATTTTTTTCATGAACTTATCGTTATGCTCATTTTGAAGTAAGGGTTCATCATCGGTGTTGTTAATCATTTTTAGGGCCTTTTCTTTAACTATCTCCCTATTATGAATAAGTGTCTTTATTTTCTGAACCAAAAGGCTCATTTCGAAAGGTTTGGTCAGGTAGTCATCGGCACCTAAGCCAAGGCCATAAAGCTGATCACTCTGTTCTGAAAGGGCAGTAAGAAGAATGATCGGGATATGTGAAGTTTCATATGTCGATTTCAACATTTTACACAATTGAAAACCATCCATTCCGGGCATCATAATATCTGAAACAACCAGATCGGGCAGTTGCTTAAGGATATATTTCCATGCTGTATTCCCATCTTCAGCAATAAGTATATTAAACTCACTTTCAAGTGCATCTTTCATAAAATGAAGCAGGTCGTCATTATCCTCAACAATCAGAATTTTCATTGATTTCGAAAAGGCTGGCCAATGTTTCAATTCTTCGGGCAAATCAGTTGTCGCAACCAAAACACTTCCTGTATCTGAATCACCTATTTCTTTAATGCTGTCAACTTCGGAAATAGCTTTATATGGTATCTCTATTTTAAAGGTTGACCCAATATTTTCCTGGCTTTCGCAACTGATTTCACCTTCATGCATCGATACGTAATTTTTTGCAAGAAGTAGCCCAATACCCGATCCAACAATTTTTGAATTTATGGCATTTTCGCCTCTGTAAAATTCCCGGAATAGTTTTTTCAATGCTTTTTTGCTGATTCCAATACCTTGGTCTTTAACCTGAAAAATCCATTTCCCTTTTTCGCATTTTAAATCAAATTGTATCTGACTATTTGGTTTTGAATATTTAATGGCATTTGAAATCAGGTTGTCGATAACTTTCTCCATTTTCGACTCATCAATACACGATCGATATTGCTCCCGGTTACAATTGAAATTAAAAGATATGTTTTTATTGTCGGCAAGTGACTTGAACATTAATATCCGGGTTTTCACAAGCTTCACAATGTCCACATCGGATAATAACAGTTGTTCCTTTCCAATATCCACTTTCTGAAAGTCCATCAGTTGATTGATTACAGACGTGAGTTGCCTGGTTTGATCGATGGCGAGTTTTAAAAAATAATTTCCCGACGGCGATAATCCTGTTTCTTTGCTCAGTTCCTCTACAGGTGCTTTAATAAGTGTGAGTGATGTCCGAATGTCGTGTGCCGTGTTTGTGAAAAACCTAATTTTTTCTTCGGCATGTTTCTGTTTCAGGTTGTTTATGTATAATAGCAAATACAGTCCTATAAAACCAAGGATAACAACCATTAACAACCCCCAGAACCAACTTTTCCGCCAATAGGGCGGGATTAACCTGATAGTAATGGTACGTTCGTCAATTATTTCCGACATCGAATTGTCAAGCAAACGAATCTTTAAAGTAAACCGGCCACTTGGCAAATTGGTATAGGTTATAATTCTGCTCTCAGTAGGGGTATTCCATTCTTTGTCAAATCCCTCGAGTTTCCATGAAAATTTTGTTCCTGATGGTACCCCGATTGGAAGTAATTCAACATTAATCGTATTCTGAAAGTATTTAAGGTTTAATGAATTAAGCTCATTAACAGGAATTTGCAAGGCAAATGATGGTATATCCCTGATCGATCTGCCAGATATGTAAATATCCTGAAAGAAAATTTTTCCTTCGGAAGTAATTTCCTTTAACGATTCGGTAGAGAATAACACCGCACCACTATTTGTACCCCAGGCCAAATGGCCATTTCGAAGTTTGTGTACCGCACTTTTATTGTATGATATGCTTGACAAGGGAAAAATTGATTGAAACGTAATGATGGTTCCATCATTAGGGTTAAATCTGCACAGCCCATTCTCTGTTCCAAGCCATAAATAACCATCAGCCAAAGAAACACTGTTGATAAAATTTGAGGGCAATCCAGCGTCGGTATTATATTTTTCAATGTTTCCGTTTTTGTGGTTGTATTTGAGTAAACCTTCACCACTGGTACATATCCATACAACATCATTCTCAACAAATATTTCCTGAACAACAATCCCGGTGAGCAGCGATTTCATCAGGCCTGTCCGTTTGTCAAGAAGGGATAAACCATAACTCAATCCTACAAGGATTTGCCCGGGTTCAAGTTCGAAAAATGAACTTACAGGTTCATCAAAATATGTTTGAAATGTTTTCTCTTTTGAAAGGTATCTGACAAAATGACCATTTACGCCCCCGATCCATAAATCGCCCTCACTGTCTTTATAAATTTTGAATATGTAATTGCTTACTGCTACAAGATTGCTATCGTTCCTGAAATAATGAGCCAACTCACGTCCGGTTTTGGCATCGAGTACATAAAATCCTGAAGAGTAGCTTCCAGCCCAGATTCTTCCATGGTCGTCTTCGCATAATGTAAGAAATACCTGAGCCTGTTCGAGTTTATTATTGTAATAAGCACTCCATTGACCAGTTTCAACATTCCAACAGCTGATGCCATTATTGGTAGCAAACCAAATTTTGCCATCCTTATCTTCTATTATATAATTTACCTCGTTGTTTACCAGCGAATTCCGGTTATTGGCATTATGCATAACCTGTGTAACAAAAGGGGACGAAAGTTCATAAAACGAAACCCCTCCGCTGATGGTACAAACCCAGACCCTTTTCCCATATTCATAAAAAATATCATAAACCCCATTTCCCCTTAATGAATGCGGGTCTTCATCATTCTCTTTATATACATTCAACAAACTTCGTCCATCCTTACTTAATTCCCATAATCCTTGCCCATCAATACCAAC
>CAZMDP010000469.1:0-2930 GCA_964565015.1 uncultured Prolixibacteraceae bacterium
GCATTATAATCCGACAAACCTACTTTTATTTAAATTTTTTGCATATTTTTGCCGAAACATTAAAATCTCATTTTTCCATTATAATCGGAATATGGTGAAACTTACAAAACTGAAGAAGCATATAAAAGTAAGCTATAATAAGCGCTTGAACTACAAAAGTAGATCAAGCGTTTTTTTTATCATTTAATTTTTAATGACATGTTTGAGGCAAAAAAAGCAAAATTGATCCTTGAAGACGGAACTGTATTCGAAGGAAAATCGTTTGGGTACGAAAAATCGGCTGCTGGCGAAGTGGTTTTTTACACGGGAATGACCGGATACCCCGAAAGCCTCACCGATCCCTCTTATTCAGGGCAAATCCTTGTATCGTCGTATCCCATGATCGGGAACTATGGTGTTCCAAAAGATGAATTTGATAACGGCATCAGCCGTTATTTTGAATCGGAGAAGGTTCAAATAACTGGCCTTATTATTTCCGATTATTCATTTGAGTTCAGTCATTGGAATGCGGAAAAGAGTTTGGCCGACTGGTTGAAAGAACACCGGGTACCCGGTCTTTACGACATCGACACGCGGGCACTTACAAAAATTCTCAGGGAAAAAGGTTCGTTACTCGGTAAAATTGAGTTTGAATCACAACCGGTAGATTTTTACGACCCGAATCTTGAAAACCTGGTAGCAAAAGTTAGTTGCAAGGAAATTTCGTTACATGGCAACGGTGAGCACAAAGTTGTCCTGATCGATTGCGGGGTAAAGCACAACATAATAAGGTGCTTGTTAGACAGAAATGCGACTGTGATAAGGGTACCCTGGGATTATGATTTCACTCAGATGGATTACGATGGGATATTTCTGACCAACGGGCCCGGCGATCCGGTAATGTGCGAGGCAACTGTAAACAATGTCCGTAAAATACTTGATGAAAACAAGCCCCTGATGGGTATATGCCTGGGCAACCAGTTACTGGCACGTGCTGCCGGTGCAGATACCTATAAACTCAAGTACGGCCACCGCAGCCATAACCAGCCTGTAATCCTGAATGGCACCGACCGATGTTTTATTACCCCGCAGAACCATGGTTATGCCGTTTCGTCGGAAACGCTTGCAGGCGATTGGGAACCGCTTTTTATCAACGCCAACGATGGTACAAACGAAGGGATAAGGCATAAAACAAAGCCTTTCTTTTCAACTCAGTTTCATCCCGAAGCCACCAGCGGCCCGGTTGATACTGAATTCCTTTTTGATGATTTTATTACGTCGATTGTTGAGTCAAAAAAGCATAGAAAATAATTTACAATTGCAAATTATATAAAACAATGATAGATACAAGCATAAAAAAAGCATTGATCCTCGGTTCGGGGGCGTTAAAAATCGGTGAGGCAGGCGAATTCGACTACAGTGGTTCGCAAGCATTAAAAGCATTAAAAGAAGAGGGCGTTGAAACCGTTCTGATCAATCCGAATATTGCCACCATACAAACATCAGGCGAGATAGCCGACAAGATATATTTTCTTCCGGTAACGCCATTTTTTGTCGAAGAGGTTATTAAAAAGGAAAAACCACAGGGGATTTTGCTCGCCTTTGGAGGACAAACGGCTCTTAACTGCGGTGTTGCGCTGCATAAAGCAGGCGTGATTGAAAAATATAACCTCAAGGTAGTTGGAACACCTGTTCAGGCAATTATGGAAACCGAAGACCGGCAATTGTTTGCCAATATGCTTGGCGAAATAGGTGTAAAAACACCCCGAAGCATTGCCGCACGAAATATGGAAGAAACAATGGACGCTGCCCGGGTTTTGGGATTCCCCATAATTATCAGGGCGGCCTACACTTTGGGCGGACTGGGAAGTGGTTTTTGCAATAACATGGAAGAACTCGACACCCTCGCCAGGAAAGCCTTCAGCTATAGTCCCCAGATACTTGTCGAAGAATCGCTTAAAGGATGGAAGGAGGTAGAGTACGAAGTAGTCCGCGACCGGTTCGACAATTGTATTACCGTGTGTAACATGGAGAATTTCGACCCGCTGGGAATACACACCGGCGAAAGTATTGTAGTTGCACCTTCGCAGACCCTTACCAACTCCGAATATCATAAGCTCAGGGCTATTTCCATCAAAATCATTCGCAGGGTTGGCGTTGTTGGCGAATGTAACGTTCAGTTTGCGCTTGACCCGCATAGCGAAGATTATCGGGTAATCGAAGTGAATGCGCGATTGTCGCGTTCATCGGCGCTGGCCTCCAAAGCAACCGGATATCCATTGGCGTTTGTAGCTGCGAAACTTGGACTTGGATATGGCCTCCACCAGTTGCGTAATTCGGTTACCAAAGTAACTACTGCAGCTTTTGAGCCGGCACTCGACTATTGTGTGGTAAAAATTCCGCGTTGGGACCTAAGCAAATTCACCGGAGTTACAAAAACCATCGGTAGCGCCATGAAAAGTGTTGGCGAAATAATGGCCATAGGCAGGTCATTCGAAGAAGCCATACAGAAAGGTATCCGCATGGTTGGGCAGGGTATGCACGGATTTGTTGCCAACAGGGAAGAAATTACCATCGAAGAAGTAGAAAAAGAGCTTGAATTCCCCACCGATCGCAGGATTTTTGCCATTGCAGAAGCATTCAACAGGGGATTTTCTATCGAAGAAATTTATCAAAGAACAAAAATCGATCGTTGGTTCCTCCAAAAGTTGCAAAATATCTTCAAGCTCCGCAATATGCTCCAGGAATATAACGAACTGGAACAAATTCCGGATGAACTGCTAAAGATGGCCAAAAAAGCCGGATTTTCCGATTTTCAGGTAGCAAGGCTTGTACTCAAACTTCCTCCGAACAAGATGGAAGAAGGTTTGCTCAAAGTGCGCCGATTCAGGATTTCGAAAGGCATAGTTCCGGTTGTTAAACAGATTGATACACTTGCCGCAGAATATCCG
>CAZMDP010000470.1:0-2926 GCA_964565015.1 uncultured Prolixibacteraceae bacterium
ATTAAAAAGATTCTAAACTTTATAAAAAATTTACAAACCGATGAATATTCGAAATCATTAATGTAAATTAGAAGAAAAAAAAAGAAAATGAACCAGGATAGACGAGAATTTTTTAAAACATCAGCAGTATTGGCTACCGGAACTGGATTGTTATCTACAGGTTGTGCGGTCAACCAAAAGCCACTAATACAGACGTGCCAGCGCCCTACAAACCGTATTGGGGTATCAACCTATTCTTTCTGGCAATTTAATGGCCCCAAAGAAAATGTTCCGATTGAATTTTGTATTGACAAGGCCGCCGAAATGGGGTTCGATGGCATTGAACTTCTTTTGGTTCAAATGGCATCTGAAGAAAACAGTTATCTGCAATCGCTTAAACGGCGGGCTTTTCATGCCGGGCTTGACCTGATGGGGTTCAGCACGCACCAGGGATTTGTTTTTCCGGAAAAAGAGAAACGCGATGCCGAAATTGCTAAAACCATCGGCCAAATTGAACTAGCCTATCAGCTTGGTATCCCAACCATGCGGCTCAATACCGGAAGGTGGAGGACCATTGAATCGTTCGATGAATTTATGGCAAACAAAGGGATAGAACCAGTATTAGAAGGTTATACCGATGACCAGGGTTTCGAATGGGTGATCGATGCTATTGAGAAATGCCTTCCTGTTGCTGAAAAATGCGGTGTGGTATTAGGCCTCGAAAACCACTGGGGATTAGGACGCACAGCCGAGGGGGTTCTCAGAATTGTAAATTCAATCAACTCCCCATGGCTTCAAATTACTTCCGATACCGGAAATTTTTTGGAACGGCAGTACGAGCAGCTCGAAATGATGGCGCCGCAAACTTTTCTTGTCCAGGCAAAAACCTATTTTGGCGGTGGAAAATGGTACACCCTTGATATTGATTATAAAAGAGTTGCAAAAATATTTCAGGATGCTGGCTACAAAGGTTATATTTCCATTGAGTTTGAAGGAAACGAAGACCCCTTGACTGCTATTCCCAAAAGCCTTGAATTGATAAGGGAAGCGTTTCAGCCAGCATAATTATATCGGGCACTTTTTTGAAACCGGAAGTAAAAACCATATTTACTTCCGGTTTTTTTGATTTTTTTATTGAGATGATTTTTATTACGGATACATTTAGTAAATTGAAACCGTAATCTAACAGATAAAAACCATGAAACTTCTTTTACAGAATATCAAAGAACTGGTGCAGGTTGAAACCCATCCCGTTGAAATGGTTAAAGGCAAAGATATGTCGGTATTGAAGACGGTTAAAAATGCCTTTTTGCTTATCGACGATGAGATTATTTCCGACTTTGGCCCCATGAGCCAGATGGGGAGGATTCAATTTAACGATGATGTATTGACCGAAATTGATTGCCGCGACCGGTTTGTATTTCCTGCCTGGTGCGATTCACATACCCATATTGTATTTGCCGGTTCGCGCGAAAAGGAGTTTGTGGGAAGGATTAAAGGATTGAGTTACCAGGAAATTGCCCGGCAGGGTGGTGGGATTTTAAACTCAGCAAAACTTTTACATGAAACTCCGGCCGAAGTGTTATACGAACAGGCATCGTCCCGAATTGCCGAAGTTATGCGGTATGGCACGGGGGCTATCGAAATTAAAAGCGGTTACGGCCTAAATACCGAAGATGAACTCAAAATGCTCAGGGTTATACAGTGGCTCAGACAAACCACTCCGTTGTGTATCCGGTCAACATTTCTTGGAGCACATGCTGTTCCTGATGAATTCAAAAACAAAAAATCAGAATATGTCGATCTGGTCATCAACGAAATGATACCACAGGTTGCCTCAGAAGAGTTGGCCGATTTTATCGATGTATTCTGCGACGAAGGCTATTTCTCGCCCGAAGATACGGAGCGGATCCTCATGGCAGGCATTAAATATGGATTGAGGCCAAAGATACATGCAAACGAACTGGCTTTTTCAGGTGGGGTACAGGTAGGAGTGAAATACAATGCACTTAGCGTTGACCACCTTGAATATATGGGCGACGAAGAAATTGAATTGTTGCTCTCGTCCGAAACTATGCCAACTATATTGCCCGGTGCCTCTTTTTTCCTGAATATGCCTTATGCTCCGGCACGGCGGCTTATTGATGCAGGTCTGCCCATTGCTCTTGCCACTGACTACAATCCAGGTTCCTCGCCATCAGGGAATATGAATTTTATTGGATCACTTGCCTGTATCAAACAAAAACTCCTGCCCGAAGAATTTATACATGCTGCCACCATAAATGGAGCTTATGCCATGGGTGTCAGCGACCGACTTGGAAGTATTGCAAAGGGAAAACAAGCTAATGTTTTTATTACCGGTAAAATACCCGGAATAGAGTACATTCCATACAGCTATGGCTCTAACCATATCGAAACCCTTATCCTGAACGGGGAGATACAAGCGATCTGAACACTTTTAAGTAAATCTTGCCTCTTCCGATTGCAGGATGTAAACATAGAAAGCCATAGAGTTTTGAAACAAAAAAAGCAATCCAATTGAATGAATTGCTTTTATAATTTGGCGGTGCGGACGGGACTCGAACCCGTCTCGCCGGAAGGCGAGATGCCCGGCCGATATTCTAACCAGCAGAATAATAAAAATAACCACAAAAGAATTATCCCTGACCTGATTTTGATTGGTAATGGTCGATTAATTTTTTGAGAGAAACAGGGTTAAGTTTTTTGATTTGTTTTTCCCTGATCAGGGCATCTTTTTTTGAAGGAAGTTCTTCGAGGTAAACCACTTTCCATGGCCTGTACCTTGCAGTATATCTTGAAGGCCCCGCATTGTGATCGGCCAACCGTTTATGGATATCGGTAGTAAAACCTTTGTATAGGGTTCCGTTAACCTCCGATTGCAGGATGTAAACATAGAAAGCCATAGAGTTTTGAAACAAAAAAAGCA
>CAZMDP010000471.1:0-2924 GCA_964565015.1 uncultured Prolixibacteraceae bacterium
GGCATGTTTCAAAGCATTGCTCCGTTTTTACCAGATCGAACTTGCCCCGCAGCTATTGGCAAACCTGGTACTTTCGGTCGAAACGCAGGAGCTCGGGATTGCCGCCGGGCTGCAGGACAGGGTAGCGCAGGCTTACGAGCATCCGGTTTACATGGATTTTAACAAAACATGGATGGAAAAGCAAGGCTATGGCAATTATGAAACCTTACCGCTTGCGTGTTTCCCACCGTTTTATATCGCCTATCGTCGAAACCTATCCGAAGGGACCGAAGTGGTACACAATAACCTGAAGGCAAGGTTCGATATCGGCGAAAAAGCCGTTTTACGTGCCATGGAGAGGTGGGCAGAGATTACCGACGAGTTCAGGCTGGCAATGGCAGCAAAAGATTATGATACCATGCACCGGCTGATGAACGAAAACTTTGATCTCCGGCGTAAAATTATTCAGATAACCCCCGGTAACATACAGATGGTTGAACTTGCCCGATCGACAGGGGCAAGTGCAAAATTTACAGGTTCAGGCGGGGCAATAATAGGCACTTACCGTAACGAAGAAATGTTTGATAACCTGAAATCGTTGATGGATAAGTACGAAATTGAAGTAATTAAACCCGATATTGTTACCAGTACATGATAAAAAAAGCAGTTATTCCGGCTGCGGGATATGGTACAAGGTTCCTCCCCATAACCAAATCGCAGCCCAAAGAAATGATCCCAATTGTTGATACCCCTGTAATTCAGTATGTTGTTGAAGAGGCAGTGGCTTCGGGAATTACCGATATATTGATGATCATCGGCAAAGGCAAGAGGGCCATTGAAGAACATTTCGACCGAAGCCCCATTTTGGAGGAATCACTCATTGAAAAGAAAAATTTTGAAATGCTCGAAAAAATCCGGAAAATTTCAAATCTGGCCAATATTCATTTTGTTTGGCAGAAAGAAATGAACGGACTGGGCGATGCGGTAAAACTGGCCAAATATCATGTTAACAACGAGCCGTTTGCCGTTCTTCTGGGCGATACGCTGGTCCAAAGCGAAGGTGAACCGGTTACCCATCAGCTTATCCGGGTATTTGAGCGCTACCGTGGGTCGGTTGTTGCCCTCGAAAAAGTTGAACCCGAAATGGTGCACCGCTATGGGGTAATCGACGGCAAACCACTCGACGGAAACGTGTTGGTTGCACGCGACTGGATTGAAAAACCAACGGCAAGCGAAGCCCCTTCGAACCTGGCCGTTGCAAGCCGGTATATTTTTACCCCCGAAATTTTTACCTACCTCGATAAAACACCTCCCGGAAAAAACAATGAAATACAACTAACCGACGCCATGCGGATGCTGGTAAAAAAACAGGCCATGTACGGATTGATTTTCAACGGGAAAAGGTACGACATCGGAAATAAATTAGGTTTCCTTAAAACCAACATCATTTACGGATTAAATGATGAGGAAATAGGTGATGAATTGCGCGCCTGGCTTAAAAGTTTTACAGAAAACCTTTAGGTTCAGAATAATCGCAACTGGTTGCTGTTTTCGTTCGAATGTGAGGCTGCCAGAATGTTCTCGATAGCAGGATGACACCGGCCACAGCTTGTTCCGGCCGAAGTATAATGCTTGATATCTTCAAGGTCGGCTGCACCTTTATCTATCGCAAGCCGAATTTCGCGTTCGGGAACAAAATTACAGACACATACCAGTTTCCGGGCCATAAAAATTGTTTTGGTTAAAAACAAAAAACGAAGCAATCAGTTCATAAACTGGTTTTCTACATAAATCCTCACGTGCCTGTAAATATCGAATACCACATCGCGTTTTGGCAACGCTCCATAAATCTTATCCACATACCTCCCATTTGCAAGTATTTTGAAGGAGGCTTTAAAATTGAGGTCGAAAACCCACGAAAGCTGCATCACTTTTATATCGTCCTGGGTTTTCAGGTATTCACGGGTAACTGTTTTTCCGCTCTTAACCACAGTGGCAACTTCGTCTGAGATACCCCTGCCCCGGGGCAGGTCCCACGACATGGTATGGTTAACATCGTCGTAGGGATTGGAGTAATGACTGGTAAGGGTTTCAAGGATATCGAGCTTGTCGGCGTCCCTCAGAATTCTGCAGAACAGCAGTTCCCGTTGGCTCAGGGTAGCCGGCAACTCGGGTTTGTTGTGCTGATAAACTGCAACCTTAATAATTCGTGCAGTCTCAGGGTCAACTTCCTGTAAAATGTTGCCGCGCTCAATTTCGTCGATCCCCATCGAGGCATGATCGCCGGTAACAGAATCGTCGTAACTGTTGAATTTCAGCAATTGAGGGAAACGCCCCAGGTCGTGGAGCAACCCGATAATCCGGGCCAGTGCCACATCGTCTTTTTCGAGCATCAACGAAGCGGCAATTTTCCCCGATAGTTCAGAAACCCTCAGGCAATGTTGTTTTTTTATTTCTACTTTTCGCGCCTGGCCTTTGTTCCAGCCCGAATAAAACAACAAAAATGAATCGAAAAACTGACGGCATTTAATATCTAATTCAATCGGGTTTATCATAGCACAGTATTTTTTCCTGACCGATAAAAATAAATAGCCGCAAAATAAAAATCATAAATTTTGAGCTTCATTTATCAACGCAATAATTAACAATCGACAGTAATTGAACCCAAAAAAACGTTTAAAAAAAAGTTTTTAACAAAATGCGTTTGACGGTTATAAATTTCGATGGGACTAAAATTTTCAAAAACGGTAAAGTTTGCTATTTTTGCACCGCTAAAACAGCAATGCAAGCATTGTTATTTCATGGTCCCATAGTTCAATGGATAGAATATCAGATTCCGGTTCTGACGATTTGGGTTCGAGTCCCGATGGGATCACCAGGAAAGCGTGTAACTATCATATATTCATGATTTTTACACGCTTTTTGATATTTCAGAGGGGCACCAC
>CAZMDP010000472.1:0-2918 GCA_964565015.1 uncultured Prolixibacteraceae bacterium
ATAAGCCCCCATTTACCCGAATTTGTTTTAAAAAATTAACCATTAAAAAAGAAAAATCATGAATGCATTAAGAAACTCAGTCAGGTTGATCGGCCATGCAGGCGACGCACCCAAAATTATTCAGTTGGAGAGTGGCCGTAAGATTGCCAACTTTTCAGTAGCAACCAACGAAAGCTACGTTGATAACGCGGGCAACCGCAAGTCGGAAACTACCTGGCACCGTTTGGTTGCATACGGCCCAATGGCCAACACAGCCGAAAAATACATACAAAAAGGTGTTGAGGTGGCTATTGAAGGAAAATTGACCAACCGTTCGTGGGACGATAAAGAGGGTCAAAAGCATTACATTACCGAAATCGTCGTAAACCAGATGATGGTAGTTGGCTCTAAAGGTGAAATGTGATTTGCTTCTGGTTTACCAAAAGTAGATCGCTTGACCCAAAATGACCACCGGTACAATTGCCGGTGGTTTTTTATTGGATTTAATTTCCTTTCAGAATGAATTTTAAAAATATCGAAACTAATTAGCGTATGTTTTGTTTTACAATTGATATAAAAAGTAAAACAAAATGATTGCAATGCTTACAATTTTAATGATGGGTTTGTTCCAGTCTGATACAAAAACTGAACATCAGAAATACGAAGTAATAACTTCTCAAAAAGAATTTGAGATAAGGTATTACCCTCCTGCAATTTTCGCCAGTGTCGATATGGGAGGTAGTTACGACCAGTCGCGCAACAGTGGTTTCGGAACCCTGGCCGGTTATATATTCGGTGGAAATGAACAGAACATGCAGATAAGCATGACTGCACCTGTAAGAATCACTGAATCAGAACGTATTATGAGTTTTGTTATGCCTTCAGAATACTCTATACAGGAACTGCCGAAACCAAAAAGTTCAAAAGTGAAATTACATACATCCGAACCGCAGTATGTTGCCGTAGTTCGTTTCGGGGGCTGGGCAAGCGACCGGAAGATTTCAGAAATGAAAACTCGCCTCTCTGAGCTCATAAAACAGGCCGGACTAAAACATAACGAGAAGTTTAAATTTCTGGGTTATAATCCTCCCTATCAGCTAGCAAACCGCAGAAATGAAGTTTTAGTACCTCTTCTGAGTTTTGATCCAGGGCAATTTTTATCTGAAAAAAAATGATTTTTATTTTTTTGCGGCGTCGCTATTTTTAAAAGCTGCAGCAAAATTCATGACACACAGGAACCTGTATTTTTTGTGTGTTCCGCATGCTACACCAACATATTTAAGCTCAGGGTCGAGAAAATTTATTCTGTGCCCGCGCGAAGGGACTCCATCGTCGATAACCAGATGAAGAACCACTGATCGGGCGTCAGGATCTCCATAGAAAATGTTTTCCGATATCTTTCGGTCCCATGTTCCATGACGCTCAATTCGGTCGCTGATAGATGAACCATTACTTCCCTTATGGCCTGTTTGTCCTGTCCTGCTTTGGTCCTGCTGGTGATCCCTGGCAGCGAGGCTTAACCGTTTATCGGGTAGGAGAGGGGCTGCTTTATTTGCTTTCTTAAGCGCCCCGATTGCATCCTTCAATGCAATAATTCCCTCATGTGTAATTATCGGATCATTCTCCGGCATATACAACATTTTGCCTTTATACATGGTCAGCATAGGTTCGAGATACTCAACCGCATACATATACGGATTTGACCTTAGCTTATTGATTTCGAGAATAACAGCTTTTTCGTTCTCACTTAAATAATTGACATTGACCGCTGTATTTAATGAGGCGATATCCCAGTTCGGCCGATCGGTTGCTTTACTCCATAATGTTAAGCAAATCCCCGATATTATTCCAAAAGTTACCCACAACGAAATTCCCTTCATGTTCTTTAAATAGCATCAACTTCTATGAGATTCAAACGAAAATCGGGGAAAAATATTTGCCCGTTTGAGAAATGAAAAAAGAATTATTGATATGCCTCTTCTCTGTTTAGTTTCGATACTTCTATCAACATGTTGGCTATCTGATGGGTTACATACTTAAAATATTTTTCTCCCTTCTCGGCGTTTGCTTTATGAGGATTTCCTACTCCGGTATCCTGGGTAACCTTGCTCCACTCTCGTTCGGTCCATGTCCATTTTTGTTGAATTGCTTTGATACCAATCTTTTTAGATTCGCCATTGCCGGCTTCCGAAAGAGGTAAAACATGTTCAGGAAAAAGGTAAAGCATCAGGCTGGTTTCCATCTCGCCTGCATGATCATCGGGTTCATCAAATAGTTTTTCGGAAAGCGGAATCTGGTAAAAATTTGCCTGGAAGAGCCACATCGAAGGATACTTCAGTCCTAATTCGCGCAGCATTTGCCTGAAATCGTTGCCCCCATGTGCGTTCATAATTACCAACTTATTGATGTTGTGCCTGTTGAGGCTGGCTATAATATCATCGAGTATAATCATTTGTGTCGAAGGATTGAGGTTGATATCGAGCTTAATATCGTGTTGCCCGGTATTTACGCCAAAAGGGATAACTGGCAGAACAATGACGCTGGCACCATTTTCATTTGCAATTCTGGCCGATTCTGCCGAAATGGCTTCGGCCTCCATAATATCGGTTCCGTAGGGCAGATGATAATTATGTGCTTCGGTAGCTCCCCATGGCAGAACAGCAACCTCAAAATCAGAATGTTTAATATGCTTCCAATGGTTATGGGCAAGTTGTGGCGATTTTTTCATGACAAACAGATTTTTTGCGAAAATAAAGATTCTGAAGTTATCCGGCAATTTTTTATTCCATTGTATTCAGGGTGTTTTCAAATTACTTTTTATATTTTTGAAGAAAATGCATATAAAAGTAAGGTTTAATTAAAAAATCATGAGCAACCGCAGATCATTTATTAAAACTACCGCCCTGGCAACCGCCGGTACTGCTGTTTTTCCATATTTA
>CAZMDP010000473.1:0-2911 GCA_964565015.1 uncultured Prolixibacteraceae bacterium
AGCTTCCCGGCGGCGAAAGCTTCGCAATTGGACCCGGTAAAGGCATTGCGTTACCTGGTAAAATTTGCCAAAAAAAGAAAAACCATTCAGGGTTACGATAAAATTTCGCGTTATGTGAAATCGGAAGGCAAGTATTATTTTGCCGATCAGATACCTGGGTTTCCGTCGAAAGCCCTCGACAGGTTTCTTGGCTGCGAAATCGACAGGCTTCTGAATGCCCATGCTGAGCAACCCATGCTCAACACCATGATATACTCGATTACCAGCCGGTGCCCCCTGCAATGTGTCCATTGTTTCGAATGGGACAATATCCAATCGTCAGAACATCTGAAGGCTGAGGATCTGGTAGCTATCCTCGAAAAAGTAAAACCGTTAGGGCTGACACATATCCAGTTTGGCGGCGGTGAGCCCCTGGTTAGGCTCGACGACCTACTTTTGCTGATTGAAAAAGCCAGCCCCGAAATGGATTGCTGGATATTGACCTCGGGTTTCGGCCTGACCCAGGAAAAAGCCCTCAGGCTAAAGCAGGCTGGATTGACAGGGGCAAGCATCAGCCTCGACCACTGGGACGAGCAGGAGCACAACCGGTTCCGCAACCACGAAAAATCGTTTTACTGGGTAAAAGAGGCGGTAAAAAACTGCCATAATACGGGAATTATGGTAAACCTGGCGCTATGTGCCACGAAGCAGTTTACCACCCCCGAAAATATTGACCGCTATTACAAACTGGCCACAGAATGGGGTGTTGGTTTTGTAAAAATTCTTGAAGCACGTAAAACAGGCCGTTTCAGAAATAACGATGTTTTACTCACTCCCGATCAGGTAAAATATCTGATGGAATTCTACCTGAAAACCTATTCCGATAAGAGGTTCAAAAATAGCCCTATATTCATGTTTCCGGGGTTCGACCAGCGTCAGACCGGTTGTCTTGGGGCAGGAAACCGTTACATGTACATCGATTCGAGGGGAGAAGTCCATGCCTGTCCGTTCTGTCATCGTTCCGCGGGTAATATTCTGGAGCATCCGGCAGGCGAACTGGTGTCAAAACTAAGGAAAAACGGTTGCCAGGTGTTCCACATGAGCAATTCATGAACTTATTGTATTATCGTGATATAAGCAGGCAGGTTTTAACATATTCCACCCCTCCCCTTTCAGGAAAATATTGTATTTTCGGGCCATATTTTTTGCTGAATAAAACATATGTGGATTAAAGTATCGGGCATCATCCTCCGTAATAAAATCTTATTGCTGACTGCGGTGTTGGTGCTCACTGTCTTTTTTGGCTACCATGCCCGCAAAATAGAAATGTCGTACGAATATGCCTCGCTTTTACCTGAAAAAGACCAGGCATTTAAAGATTATCAGAAGTTCACCGGCATTTTTGGGGAAGAAGGGAACCTGATCATGATCGGAATAAAAGATCCCGATTTTTTTAAGCTCGACCATTTTAAGCGCTGGAGAGAGTTTGCAGTTAAGCTTTCAAAGGTCGAAGGGGTCGAAGACCTGCTGTCGGTGAGTAATGCCTATAACCTAATCCGCAATCAGGAAGAACGGAAATATCAGGTGGTACCGGTTTTTCCGGCAAATATCGAATCACAGGAACAACTTGACTCACTGGCAGAGAGATTTTTTAATCTGCCTTTTTACCGCGATGTACTTTACAACCGCGACCAACATGCTTACCTGCTGGTAATTACCGTCAACAAAGACAAAATGCACAGCAGGGCGCGCGAAAACCTGATCCGCTCTATACAGCAAATCAGCGAAGATTTTGAGGAAGCCAACCATGTTAGTTTGCACTATTCTGGATTACCCTACATCAGGGTAGTTAATTCATTTAAAATCAGGAAAGAAATTTATTTGTTCAGTGGGCTTGCCCTTGCCATTTGCATTGTTGTTCTTTTTGTTTTTTTCAGGTCGTTCAAGGCGGTTTTTTATCCGGTTTTAATTGTTCTGATCGGTGTAGTTTGGTCGATGGGCTTTTTGTCATTGTTCGGTTTTAAAATTACGATCCTCTCGGGCATGATCCCCCCGCTCCTGATTGTGATCGGCATTCCGAACAGCATTTATATGCTCAATAAATTTCATCACGAATTTGTTCAGCATGGCAACCGCATTAAAGCCCTGCAACGGGTTATCATCAAAATAGGGAATGCTACTTTTTTAACCAACCTGACCACGGCAGCCGGTTTTGCCACATTTGTAATCACCAAAAGCGATATACTTGTGCAGTTTGGTATTGTGGCCTCATTGAGTATAATGAGCCTTTTCCTGCTTTCGCTTGTCCTTATCCCGATCATTTTCAGTTTTGTTCAGCCACCTTCTTCAAGGCATGTGCGCCATCTCGAATACCGATCGGTAATACGCATAATCGACTACCTGATTATTATTACCAAACGCTACCGGAAAAAAGTATATGCCACGGCAGTAGCTGTGGTCATCATAGGCTTTGTTGGTATTAGCATGGTAAAAAGTTCGGGCTATATGGTTGACGATATTCCGGAGCATGACCCCATTTATAAAGACCTGAAATTTTTCGAAGAGAATTTTCATGGACTTATGCCGCTCGAAATATTAGTTGATACCAAAAAACCCAACGGGGTATTGCAGCTTTCAACTTTCAACAAAATCGATCAATTGGAGCAAAAACTGGCCGGTTACCCCGAGTTATCGCCGTCGCTTTCGCTGCTCAACCTGTTGAAATTTGCCAAACAGGCATTCTACAACGGAAGCCCCGATTATTATTCGATCCCAAACAACTACGAACGTAATTTTATTCTCGCCTACGCCATGCAGGGCGAAGAAAACAGCAACATGCTACATTCGTTCCTCGACAGTGCGAAACAGCTTACTCGGATCAGCATCAGGGCAAAAGATGTGGGAACCAAACGGATGGAACAACTCTATCACA
>CAZMDP010000474.1:0-2911 GCA_964565015.1 uncultured Prolixibacteraceae bacterium
GGCCATTGCCGATATATATGCCCACATGGGTTATATAATCGGGCGAGTTGTACGATTTGGTAAAGAAAACCAGATCGCCGCGTTTCAAATCGTTACGGTCGAAAATGAGGCGCCCGTAACGTGCCTGATCCTGCGAACGGCGGGGCAATGTTATCCGGTGGGCTGCAAACGATGCATAGGTTAGCCCCGAACAATCCATACACTTCGAAGTGGTTCCACCCATACAATGTGGTGTTCCTATAAATTTTTCGGCCGTACGGATAACCTGGTTGGGTTTGGTTCGTCGGGTGTTTAGTTTATATTGTGTCCCGCTGTTCAGAAAAGCAAGCATTTCGGGGTCGGATATAAGTACAGGCGTTGTGGTTGGCAATTGTCGTTTACTGCACGACCCAAAGGTTAGTCCTAAAGCCACTAAAATAATAACAACGATGCGGTTTCGAGGGATTCTTAAACTGAAAATTGAAAGCATGACATGCCGCATATACAAAATTTGATGGCTAAAATATGAAAAAATGCTGTTATATTTGAAGAATGTCACAAGTCAGAAACTATCTCATTCAGGTAACAGCGGCAATTTTTTTGCTGTTTTTAGCATCATTCGGAAGAATCAGCACGAAAGGCCTGCAATAGATTTCTGGAGCATTAAGGGTATTGATATCCGGACTCTGACCTTAAAGCTATTGGCCCGGAACTAAATTAATACATTCTACTATTAACTAAATTACAATATATGAACAGATTGATTATTCTTGCCCTCATAATTACCCTCCCGTTTTCATTCATTTATTCACAGAATAATAAAATCAATGTGGTGATAATTGGCTCCCATCCCGACGATCCTGATAAGCAAGCCGGAGGAACGGCTTTGGAATTTCTGAAACGCGGCCATAATGTTTTATTTGTGTCGTTGACGAATGGGGATGCCGGCCATCAGACCATGGGCGGAGAAGAACTGGCAAAAAGGCGATATGCAGAAGCACAGGAAGCAGGCCGGCGTTTTGGTGTCGGATATATTGTTCTGGACAACCCCGATGGCAAGCTACTGCCAACCATCGAAGTAAGGGAAGAGATTATCAGGATAATCAGGCGGTTTAAGGCAGATATAGTCATTGGCCACCGCCCAAACGCCATGCATCCCGACCGCCGCAATTCGGCAATTCTGCTTCAGGATGCAGCGTATATGGTAATCGTGCCGAATGTCGTTCCCGAAGTTCCTCCGCTGGATGAAAATCCACTATTTCTGTATTTTGAGGATAGTTTCAAAAAGCCCAATCCGTTTCAACCCAATATTGTGGTGGATATTTCCGGTTCATATAAGCAAAAAATCTACGGAATGGCAGCCCACGAATCGCAGTTTTTTGAATGGCAACCCTGGATTGCCAAAACACTAGGCCAGGTGCCTTCGGTCGAGAAAGAAAGGCTTGCCTGGCTTGCCGCGATGAGTAAAAGTCAAATGACCGATGAGAAACAAAAAAGCCTGGTAAAATGGTATGGCAACGAGAGGGTTTCTAAGGTTGAAGTAACCGAATCGTTCGAAATATGCGAATACGGCAAAAAGCCCGATGATGAAGAGATCAGGCGGCTGTTTCCAATGTTGGGAGATTAGGAGCTTCTCTCCCAAACCCTACACAGGAAAAAATTGTAAGATTAAACTTGCCATCTAAGCTTGAGGTAGGTAATGGTAACCCGTGCTCTGCTGTAATCTGCCGATTGCCTCTTATTTGCGCTTTTCGTTATTCGCCTAAAATCGGAAAACCAATCTTTTATTAGATTTGATCCATTCTAATTAAACTGTTGATGATAACGTTATTGATATCTGCCATAGCCCTTTTTCTCGGGTATTTTCTGTATTCCCGCTATCTTGAGCGTGTTTTTGGGGCCGATGGTAACCGCCCGACCCCGGCAATTTCGATGCCCGATGTGGTGGATTATCTGCCTCTGCCCTGGTGAAAAGCTTTCCTTATTCAGTTTCTGAATATTGCTGGGTTAGGGCCAATTTTCGGCGCCATTGCCGGAGCCATGTGGGGGCCGGTTGCCTATCTCTGGATTATTCTGGGTGCCATTTTTGCCGGCGCTACACATGATTATTTCTCGGGGATGCTATCCATCAAACACAAAGGATTAAGCATTACCGAAATTGTGGGAATCTATATGGGGAAATTCACCAAACAGTTTATGCGGGCATTCACCGTGGTGCTGATGGTGATGGTGGGGACCGTTTTTATTATGGGGCCTGCCAAAATCCTGGCTGGTATCACGCCTGGTTTTGCTACCATGTCGTTCTGGGTATGGGTGGTTTTTCTTTACTATGTGCTGGCCACCATGCTGCCTATCGACAAAATTATCGGGCGGTTTTACCCGGTGTTTGGGTTTGCCCTGATGTTTATGGCCGTCAGCCTCGTAATTGCCATGTTTGTAAAAGGGTTTCATATACCAGAGCTGAATCTTGAGAACCTGAAAAACTTTCATAACAATGCTGAAAAGTTCCCCATTTTCCCCATGTTATTCATCACCATTGCCTGTGGGGCTATATCGGGTTTTCATGCCACGCAGTCGCCGCTAATGGCCCGTTGCCTGACCAACGAAAAACAAGGCCGCAAGGTGTTTTACGGGGCTATGATTACCGAAGCCGTTGTGGCCATGATTTGGGCAACCATAGCCATGAGTTTTTTCGGAGGCATTGGCGAGCTCAACAGTGTAATGGTTGAACACAAAGGCAATGCCGCATGGGTGGTCAACGAAGTGGCCAGTTCACTGCTTGGAAAATTCGGGGCTGTACTGGCTTTGCTAGGCGTAGTGGCAGCCCCTATCACTTCGGGCGATACTGCCTTTCGCAGCGCTAGGCTCATTGTGGCCGACTTCCTGAACCTGAAGCAAGGCCCAATAAAGAACAGGCTAATAATCAGCATTC
>CAZMDP010000475.1:0-2905 GCA_964565015.1 uncultured Prolixibacteraceae bacterium
AGTTGAGCGGTGTAAAACCCGCCAGACGGGTTGGTATATCTTCAATTAACTGGTTTGGCGCCAACATGCCTTTATCGGTCATCACAGCATATAAGAAAGGTTTCAGGATGCTTCCGCTGCTACGCGGTGCCCTGATGATGTCGACATGATTACCGTTGTGCTGATCGTCGAGGTTCGGTACATTCCCGGTGTATGCCAGCACCTTTCCTGTTTTTACCTCGGCTACCAGTGCCGCCACATTGTTTATCCGGTTTCCGGCGAGTTGCCTTGCGTGTCGCAGGAGTGCCCTGTTTACCTGTTCCTGCAAATGAATGTCGAGGGTGGTAGCAATGCGTTTACCTCGTTGATCTCTTATGGCCCATTCGAGTAAATGGTAACTCTCATCGGGCAAACGGTAAGTTTGCCTGGGTAGGGGTTCTGCCTTGGCCAGTTGCAAGGTTACTTCATCAAAGGTTCCGTTGGCTTTTAGTTTATCGAGTAACCGATTGCGTTTATGCAGTAAAAGTGAATCGTTTTTCCCCGGAAATATCAACGACGGGGCATTGGGAAGGACTGCCAGGGTAGCCGATTCGGCCCACGACAACAAATGGGGCGGACGGTTATAATAGCGCCATGCGGCCGCTTCGATACCCACTACATTCCCTCCGAAAGGAGCATGGGCCGAATAAAGCGTAAGTATTTCTTTTTTGGTGTACCTTAACTCAAGGTTTAATGCCCATATTATTTCGATCAGTTTATTGGATATGCTCCTGCTTTTCGGAGGCCGTGCCAATCGTGCAACCTGCATGGTAAGGGTGCTGCCGCCGCTTACAATCCTTCGTTCCCTGATGTTTTGTACCATTGCCCGTGCCAGGCTCAGGGGATTTACCCCGGGGTGCCGGTAAAAGTGCCGATCTTCGAATTGCAATAAACATTTCTCAAATTTTACCGGAACTGAATCGGGAGCAGGGAAACGCCATTGCCCGTCGGAGGCAATGCGGGCACCCAGCAATTCTCCTTCCGGTGTTTCGAGTAGCGTTGCGTATGGGGCTTCGAAAAGTGGACGTGGAACGGCAAAATAAAACCATATCAACAGCGATAACAAAATAATTATTGCGCTGATTATAATTTTTTTGAAGTTTTGATATGATCTTTTACCCTTTATCATAGTTTATTAATGATATTCAGTATTCTCATTTCATTATTAAATTTCAAATGTAGTTTTTTCTCTAATTATCTTATCTTTGAAGAAAATTCAAAGAAAAATGGAAGCATTATATAAATTAAATGTGAATGAAATTGATAATAGTTTTCTTGAGTCAATAAAAAGACTATTTAAAGGCAAAAAAGTTATTATCAGTATAACCTCATTCGAAGATGAAACAACCTATTTGTCATCATTTGAAGCAAATAAAATGCATATTTTGAATAATATTGTTGCAGAGCCTACTGCCAGATTTTCTGGTGATGATTTTTTGAAATACACCTCTCAAGAATAAGTTAAAATGCGCGATGTTGTGTTTAAAGGAACTTCATTTTCTGATTTTAATGAATGGCGATATATTAACAAAGTTATCTACAATAAAATTGTTGAATTAATTGAGGAAACGAGACGAACACCAATTGAAGGCAAAGGAAAACCAGAACCTTTAAAGCATCATTTTAAAGGTTGTTGGTCAAGAAGAATTTCGGATGAGCATCGTCTTATTTACAAATTTAATAATGAAACAGTTGAAATAATATCCTGCAAATTCCATTATAAATAAGTTTATAGTGTTAATCACCTCACTTTAACCCACTTCCCCGGTTGTTTCGAAAAAACAGCGTTGTCGTACATCGCTTCGCAGACTATTGCCGGGGCATAGAAGCGGCCTTTAAAAGCTGCATTCAGCGCGAACCTGAAGGTACGGCTTTCACCTGACGAAAGTCCGAAATAGGTATAAACCCTATCGTCGCGTATATCCTGGTAGTCTGATGGTTGCTGCTGCTGACCGGGTAAATCGGAGAGGCGGCGATTTAAGATTTCCCAGCCTGAAGGAAAAATAGAGGTAAGCGCCAGATGACGGTATTGACTGCGCATTCCCGGATGTTTCACGGTAACATTGAGAAATAGGTCGGCGCCTTGTTCCAGTTCCGAAGGATCGATGCGGTTGCCATTCCTGTCGGTGTAAAATGTGGTCATCTGTAGATTGTTCTGAATAACCTCGTCAATATCTTCCACCGGAATTCCGCGCGATGCAAGGTGGACAAACACAGGCGCTTTACCATTATTTACCACCGTTGCTTTAACCAATCCCTGTTGGTTTGGAACTGTTTGTATTTTAACTATGGGCAGTTCGCTCCGATATCTTTCGGTTTTTCCGTTCAGGGTTACCTGTGCATCCAATCCGCCATCGGGTTTATAAGCGCCATAAAATTTTGCCACTGCATATAAACTCCAGGCGGCTGTTTGAGTACTTAGCCATGACGATTCGCCTATTTTGCGCGTTATTTCCTGTAATAAAGGGAAGGCGTTTTTCCGGTCGTTCATCAGCAGCAAAGTTTCAAGTATCATAGCCTTATCGCGCAGCTCACTTCCAAACGTAGGGCCGTGGAGGGGATAAATTTCGGCAACAGGTTGTGTTTGTGCTATGAGTTGTGAGGCTGCTGCCGGTTGGCCTGCCAGTACAAATGTTGCAGCAAGCCTCCACCGGGCCTGTGGTATATTGACCACTTCTTCGCGGAAACGATTCATTATGCCTTGCTCGGGCGCTCCTGCAAGGGCAAGGGTGTATAACCGGTATGCCTGAATCAACGCTTCCTGCTGTCGTATAAACGGATCGGCACCTGTTGCCGCTTTCCATTCGCGTGCCCGGTTCCTCTGATAGGCGATCCACCGGTTTTTCATTTGTTCGGGCACAGGGTATCCTTTTTGTGCGGCGAGCGT
>CAZMDP010000476.1:0-2904 GCA_964565015.1 uncultured Prolixibacteraceae bacterium
TGCCCCGGGAAGGTTTTTAACAAACCGGTTGATTTCGAAAATACTTGCAAAATCACCCTCTACCACTATAAAGTTGAATCCTTTTTCAGCAATTAACCGGCGCGAAATTGAATCGCGCCAGGTATAATATTCGTGCGTTCCATGTGTCGATTCGCCCAATAAGACCAGTCTCCTACCGGAAGCAGTTTCTATCAGCGGATCGAGACATAAAGCCCGGTTAAGCCCGATTGCCTTACTACGGAAATAGTCGGGCAGATTTTCGGCATTACTTTGTAGGTAACCCGATAACCCGATTATTAAGAGTAAAATATTTAACCACTTCAGCATCATTAATGATTTTTATAAATACCGAAGTTGTCAAAATAGTAAAAATATCGGTGATAACCAACCTTTTATTTGGAAATATACCTGGTGCTCACCCACTGGTCATTCAGGGCAATACGCGACCAGCCGTTCTTTTCCTCAAAAACAAAAACAGTTTCATCTTTTTTGACGCTGCCCGTTTTTTTGTATTCGGTCCCGGGCCCTGACCTTACGTTTAAAGCCGAAGCAGTTATTACGGCTTTTTCGATGGGTACGGTAAACCTGCCCGATACCCAGTGCGATTGACTGGAAGAAATCTTCAGCCAGCCATTTTGTTCGTCGTAAACCCGCAAAACGGTTCCAAACGTAACGGGCTCTCTGTCGGGTGCTTTTGACGATGAAGCCGTGGGTTGGATCCTGATATTAAGATGATCGGCGGTTACAAATGCATACCTGACCAGGGCCAATGGCGCTTGAGGTACTGCACTGCCCGCAAGGGCTGCCTGAACCAGGGGCAGGAAATTGTTTTCGCAGTCGGCTTCTTTATTGCCCCCGAAAAAATTACTGCCCGGGCACGATTTTTTATTGCGTGTACTGTTGTTGCGTTGTCCGGTACTCAAGTCGAACCAATGGTGATAAATGACAGTCTGCGTATTTACCGGAAGGTTGAATTTCCGGAGCAGCTCTGCAGTAACGGTTACAATGGCATTTCGCTGGTCGGAGGTCATTATATCAGCATTGTGGTCAAAATTTCCCATATTTTCGATGCAAATCGAATTGGCATTCTGGCCAAAGGTACATGCAGGGGTACTTTCCAAACTTCTTCCGGTCATAATGGTGCCATCGGGGAAAATGGTAAAATGCTGACCAATATCGCTCCATCCGTTGTTAATCATGTGGTGGTTTTTCATTGCCTGCTGCCTTTCAAAATGGTTGTTTCCATTGAAATGGCTGTAATCGGGCCGGTAGGTGTGGTGTTGCTGCACTTTTAAAATTGTCCGGGCAATCCTTTGTGAATTCAACCAGGCGGGGAATTCGTGAATGGTCATTTTCGTAAATCCTGATCTTGTTTCCATACTATCTGTTTTAGTTGTTAAATATGGTTTGTGCTTTAAACATGAATTAAAAGCACATGTAATTTACGAAAAATAACGATAAAATTGTCTTTATTTTGTTTTTTTGAAGATTGACCTATCTGGTTTTTATAGGAACAATGTATTAATGCCTTTAAATTTGAAATATTCCTCAGTTTTTGCACCGTCGGTGGTTAATCCAAGCATAAAGCCACCGCCTCCCGAACCGCAGAGTTTTAAAAAAAACGAGCCCGTTAACAACCCATGCTCCAGATGGTCCATCAATGTCGAGGGAATGAGTGGGTTCATGAACTGCATCTGAAATCCGGTTATGGTTTCGAACGACATCTGAAACGTCCTGAAATTATTCTGAAGGAACGCCCCAATGGCCTGCTCGATGGCAGGGAAATAAACCTCGTTTATCGCCCGTCGGAATTCCCAGTCCTGATATTGTTCGAGAAACCACTGCACAAGGCTCCCGGTTGGATTGGTTTTTCCGCTATCGACAAGAAATAATCCTGTGTGTGAACGTTCTGAACCGGACTGGATAAATAATAAATCAGGTGTGGATATCTTATCTTTGTTCTCAACAAGAATAGGACTATGGGTATAAGATACCAATGGGTCGAGCCCGGAACTTGTTCCATGGAAATATTGCTCTATGGAAGCGAGTTTTTTGCGGATATGAGGCAGTGGCAGATTTTTTATACTTTCCGGTGCATACCGGTCGAACAGGGCTGCAGTAAGCGCTCCCGAACTTCCCACCCCATATCCTTGCGGAATATTGGAGTTAAACCACATACCTCGTTTGATATCGTCTTCAAACGCACTCAAATCAATGAAATCAAACATTTCGGGTGAAGCGTTCATATAACCGTAAAGTGAATTCAAATGCCCGTTTGATTCCATTATAGCATCTGAGGATTTTTCCTCAGACGATTCTTTTTCGAAGCTTAACGACCCAGAAAAAGCAGGGTAGGGTATAGCAAGCCCGGACGAGCCCAGCAAAATGCCATATTCACCAAGGAGCAGTAATTTGGATGGATAGGATTTGTTTGTATTCATAAGTAATTTATTCTTTTTCGAAAATCGCAAATAAAACGATTTATGCGATTTATTCAGAACTGTTTGTCAGATTTAATGGTCCGGGTCCCATGCCATCATCGAGCCAATGACCGTTTTCGCAGAACGATAGAAGGTTTTCACTGATAAACCTTATTACCTGTTCCCTTACATCATTGGGGTAAATCAGCAAAACATTTGGCCCTGCATCCATGGTGAAACAAACCGGCGTACCGGTTGATTTGCGGAATTTGCGCACAGCTTCGATTATATGCAATGAGGCCGGCTTTATGAGCAATCCGTCGGGCGATGAGGTCATCAGCAAACTGTGCAGGGTTAGCGCTTCGTTTTCAACAATGTTGGCAAAGCGCTCAAAATCGCCTGTTTCCATAGCTTTCAAAAGGCTGGAAAGGTTGGTATGTGCCTGTGCATACCTTTGACTGGAAAACGGGTGCTGTTCCATTAA
>CAZMDP010000477.1:0-2900 GCA_964565015.1 uncultured Prolixibacteraceae bacterium
AAAAAGTGAAGGAAAATATTCAGGCAAGTCTTGAAAACAATTCGAAACAACGTTTTGAGGTCGACGCCAAAAAAACATTGATTGAAACAGTCCCGATTGAGTTGCCCGAAGCATTTCTGAAGCGTTGGCTGAAACAAACCAACAAAGAACTTACCGATGAACAAATCGAGAACGATTTCGACGGGTTCAGAGAAGACTTAAAGTGGCAGCTGATAAAAAACGATATTATCAATAAAAACCAGATTGAGGTGAGCGAAGATGAAACCCTCGATATGGCCCGCAGTATAGCACTTTCGCAATACCATCAGTATGGAATTTATCAGGTTGCCAACGAACACCTCGACAGTTTTGCCAACAGGTTACTCGAAAGGGAAGAAGACAGGGAAAGAATAGTACGCCGTATTTTCGAAATAAAAGTTTTCGACCTGATCAGGCAAAAAGTGAAGCTACGGGAGAAGGAAGTTACAACGGATGAATTTAAAGCACTTTACAAATAATGTGCGTTGCAGCAGCCGATAAAAAATCCTGCTGCAATTTTTTTACCTTTGTGAATCTGTTTTGCTAAACCCTATGGCGGGTATAGTTTTTACATCTAATAACTTTTAGGAGGTTTCAGATATGAATTACATGGATGATTTTAAGAAATATGCAACCAAACATGCGGGTATAAGCAGCATGACCATGCACCGATATACTTCAGCTTACGGTTATTACATTTCGCCTACTATTATTGAGGAACGCCAGTTGAACGTTGCTTCTATGGACGTTTTTTCACGTTTGATGATGGACCGGATTATTTTTCTGGGTGTACCAATCGATGATACTGTGGCCAATATCATTTAGGCGCAGTTGTTGTTTCTTGAGTCGACCGATCCTTCGAAAGATATCCAGGTTTATTTTAATACACCCGGGGGTGCGGTACATGCAGGTCTTGGCATTTATGATACCATGCAATATATTACTGCCGATATAGCTACCATTTGCACGGGTATGGCAGCCTCGATGGGGGCCATATTGCTCACTGCCGGAACAAAAGGCAAGCGCTCGGCGCTTAAACATTCGCGGATTATGATACACCAGCCTATGGGCGGAGCATCCGGCCAGGCTTCCGATATTGAAATCACCGCAAGGGAAATCATAAAAATTAAAAATGAACTTTACAATATCCTTTCGGAACATACCGGAAGGTCGTTTGAACAAGTTGAAAAAGATGCCGACCGCGATTATTGGATGACCGCCGAGGAAGCTGTAGCCTACGGAATGATTGATGAAATTTTGCAGAGAAACGGAAAAAGTAATGAGTTCAAGAGGAAGAATGGATAAATGTTCGTTTTGTGGCCGCGAGAAAAAAGAGGTTAATCTCCTGATAGCCGGTATCGACGGGCACATTTGCGATAGATGTGCCGAACAGGCGCATTCGATAATTATGGAAGAAATGAAAAAAGACATTTCTTTCGATATGGATGGGATACGCCTGATGAAACCACTTGAAATCAAAGAGTTTCTCGATCAATATGTTATTGGACAGGATCAGGCAAAAAAAATCCTTTCCGTAGCGGTTTATAACCATTACAAGCGACTTGCCCAGAGGATCAACGAAGATGAAACCGAAATCGAGAAATCGAATATCATCCTTGTTGGTGAAACTGGAACGGGAAAAACACTTTTGGCACGTACCATTGCGCGGATGCTCCATGTTCCGTTTACCATAGTTGATGCAACGGTTCTTACCGAAGCCGGTTATGTGGGCGAGGATATAGAGAGCTTGCTGACCCGTTTGCTCCAGGCTGCCGATTATAATGTGGAATCGGCCGAACGTGGAATTGTATTTATCGACGAAATTGACAAAATAGCCCGCAAAGGCGACAATCCATCCATAACCCGCGATGTATCGGGCGAAGGTGTTCAGCAAGGATTACTGAAGCTGCTCGAAGGTTCGGTGGTGAATGTGCCGCCACAAGGAGGTCGAAAACACCCCGAACAGAAAATGATCCCTGTGGATACAAAAAATATCCTTTTTATCTGCGGTGGCGCTTTCGACGGGATAGAACGCAAAATAGCGCAGAGGCTCAATACAAAAGTAATCGGGTATGGAGCTGCCAAAGAAGCCGACCGTATCGACAGGGAAAACCTGTTGCAGTATATTTCACCTCAGGACCTCAGGTCGTTTGGAATGATCCCCGAAATTATCGGACGGTTGCCGGTACTTGCACACCTTGATCCACTCGACAGGGCTACCCTCAGGAGAATCCTGACCGAACCCAAAAACTCCATTATTAAGCAGTATATTAAGCTGTTCGAGTTGGATGGAACGGAACTGATTTTCGAAGAAGAAGCGCTTGAGTTTATCGTTGATAAAGCCATCGAATTCAAATTAGGCGCTCGTGGTTTAAGGTCGATATGCGAGAGCATAATGATTGATGCCATGTTTCATTCCCCTTCGGAAAAAACCGAAAAACTGGTCATCGACCTGGAATATGCACAGGAAAAACTCGACCGATCGAGTATCAGCAGGTTAAAAGCAAGCTAAAGATATTGAATAAAAAAGCCGGACTGAAAATCCGGCTTTTTTCTGTTATGGTATCTTATATACAACCGAATTTATTGTCATTCCGGCCCCTACCGACGTGAAAAGGATTATATCGCCACTATTGAAAGCATGCCCCTCAAGTTTGCCTTTCGAAATGAGATCGTATAGGGTGGGAACGGTAGCCGACGACGAATTGCCCAGTTCTTTAATGGTCATGGGCATCACCCCTTCGGGGATATCTTTGATTTTGTAGAGTTTAAAAACCCTTTCGAGGATTGCCTGGTCCATTTTTTCGTTTGCCTGGTGAATAAGTACTTTTTTGACATCCTCGAGTGTAAGGCCTGCAAGCTGCAAACTGCGCTTCACTACT
>CAZMDP010000478.1:0-2894 GCA_964565015.1 uncultured Prolixibacteraceae bacterium
TGGGTTTGCTGCAACCGTGATAATCGACCAACAGCCTGTGTTTTGCTGCTTCCCTGGCCAAACGTTCGTAAAACTCGACAGCTACCTGGTCATCGCGGTCGATAAAGTCAACCTTTACCCCGGCAATGCCCCATTTTTCGAACAGTTGGAAAGCTTCGGCCATCTGCCTGTCGATGGTATGCCAAACCGCCCATAATATGAGTTTTACCCCTTTTTCATTGGCATATTTGGTCAAATGCTCCATATCTACGTGAGGCGAAGGCAGCAATACATCAAACTGATCGCTCCAGCCTTCGTCCATGATTACATATTCGAGCCCGTTGCGTGCAGCAAAGTCGATATAATATTCGTACGTTTTGTTATTCACGCCGGTCTCAAAATCAACCCCTTTAAGGTTCCAGGCATTCCACCACTCCCAACTCACTTTTCCGGGCTTAACCCACGAAGCATCGAAAGCGGCCGGACGGGCAAGCCGGTAAACCATGGTATTGGCGAGCAGTTCCTTATCCTCGCGGGCAACCATGATAACCCTCCATGGAAATTCGCGCATTCCGGTAGTTTTTGCCAGATAATTTTCACGTTCGGTAACCCGCAGGTTAAACTGGCACCAACCTCCCATCTTAACCGATTTCGGATATGCCGGGAAAAGGCCGTTCAGATAGAAACGGTTGTTATTGCCCGGACGGGTAATGTACATCCCAGGATAACTGTATAAATCCGATTCGGTTATCAATAACTTCAGTTTTCCGTTATCGACCATAAACGGAAGTGACGAAAACTCCTCTTCCTTCATTTCAGAAATCCTCATTCGGGTATATAATTTTTCGTATGAGGTCTCAAAGTCGCCCACCACATGGGCATACACCTTATAATCCTCGAGGAAGCGGTATTCAACTTCTTCTGCCTGAACAGTGAGGTCGCCTTTCAGCATAGTCTTCCACCTGTAAGCAATCCCATCGTTGTAGCTCCTGAGTATCAGAGAGTACCCTCCCCTGAACTCAAGCGTCAGTTCATTGTAATTATCCACAATGCGGTTTTTGATTCCATAAACCGGCGTGATTTCTTCATTAACCGTCCGGGTTGACGATTTCAGTAATACCGGCGATTTGCCCAACCACCCCGATTCGAGGGTTTGCATCGATATGGGCGAAAACCACATCACCTGTTGCCCATCTACTTCGAGGTTGTAATAAACCTTGTCGGTTAGCCTGAGGTTGGCAACCACCCGTCCGTCGGGCGATGAAACTTTGAGTTGGTTATTAGCAGCCTGTGCGGTAAATATTACCATAAGAACTAAAATTGAGGAATAAATTACATTTTTCATTTCTGGTTTTCATTTAATTTGGTTTATCTTTTTCATTCATTTGTAATAACTCCTGAAATTTTCGGGGCATCGGAATTTCGAAACGCAATTCCCTGTTGTTTACCGGATGCTGAAACGCCAGAACCTGTGCATGAAGACAAAGCCGGTTAACCGGATTGATCATAGAACCATATTTCCGATCGCCCACAATCGGGTGCCCCAGGTCCTGCAAATGTACCCTGATCTGGTTTTTCCTTCCGGTGCGTAGGCTCAATTTCAGCAATGAATATAACGGGGTTGATTTTATGGTTTCGTAGTGGGTAACTGCATATTTACCATCGTCGCCCTCCTGACTTGAAAAAACCACCCTGCTTCCGGTATTTTCGTGCAGATAAGACGTGATCTCTCCCGAAGGCGGATTTACAGCTCTTTCGACCACGGCCACATATACCCTTTCCCTGATGATTTGATTCCAGTTTTCCTGCAATTTTTTCTGAATGCGGGCACTCTTTGCAAACATCATCAACCCCGAAGTTTCCCTGTCGAGCCTATGAACAATGAATATTTTCCCATCGGGGTTTTTACGCTTAACATGTTCATACAGAATTGTGTAAGCGGTATATTTTTCTTTATTGTCGGTTGCCACCGATAAAACCCCTGCATGTTTATCAATCACAACAATATCGTTGTCCTCGTATATTATTGAAATGCCACGATAGGTTTTCTTTTTCGAAATTTTGTTTCGGCTTATTTCAACCTGTTGACCTGGTATAAGACGAAAATTATACTGCGAAACCGGATCACCGTTAACCAGAACCTGCCCGTCGCGCAATAAGGTTTTAATATTGTCGCGGTTTTTATCCTTTAGGTTCTCCAACAGGAATTTCATCAGTTCCTGCTCTTCGCCAACGGTAAATCCGGGCATTGGTTTTCTGTTGTGCCTGATACGGCCAGATTTATTATTCATCAGTTAACTGTTTATATTTCAGCATTTTGATTGCAAAAGACTTTAGAATTGACTAACAATGATTTCAACCTGAAATTGGCACCGCAATTTAGTAATTCTTCGCGTGCCTTACACCGTAAATGACGATAATCAGCATTTAGCAGAAAAAAGGCTGCTATGTTCGCACCGTACTAATATGATAAAATAATTAACAGTATGACCGGTAATTATCAGCTTAATGCCAACCCTTTGGTAAAATTTCTGCAAAAACCAGCGAATGAATTTACCCTCGAAGATATCGTCAGGTTTATTGAAGCCCACAGGATTGAAATGCTCAACTTCAGGTATATCGCCGGCGACGGGCGTTTAAAGACCCTCAATTTCGTGATTACCAGCCGCAAACATCTCGAAGAAATACTAACCTACGGAGAAAGGGTTGATGGGTCGAGCCTGTTCCCGTTTATGGAGACCGGCAGCAGCGATTTGTATGTGGTGCCCCGTTACCGGTCGGCTTTTTTAAATCCTTTTGCCAGTGAACCAACCCTTGAAATACTCTGCTCATTTTTCGACCACCAGGGAAACCCGCTTGAGCTTTCGCCCGAATTTGTGCTTACAAAAGCAATAACCCGTTTCAGGGAAGTTACC
>CAZMDP010000479.1:0-2872 GCA_964565015.1 uncultured Prolixibacteraceae bacterium
ATCCCGAACAGCGCGAACAGGCCTGGAACTGGATATACGGAAAAATTGGAAAATAGTGGGAAAGCAGGGATTTTACACCAGTTCGTTTATGGCCATGGGAACCCGTTGCGACCTGGTGATTTTTCATGCTGACAATGGATTTGCCGAACGGGTCTCCCAGATAATAAAAAAAGAAATCCTGCAGCTCGAATTTTTATTAAGCCGGTTTCAGGATGGCTCGCCGGTTTCAAAATTTAATTCTTTTAAAAAAGGTGAACCTTTTATCGCTGGTGATTTTCTCTGGGATGTTTTATTGAAATGCAGGAATTACCGGAATCTTACATTTGGGGCTTTTGACGTTACTTCGTTACCGGTCATAAGGTTGTGGAAGGACCAACCGTCTGATTATATGCCCTGTGCCGACGAGATTGAGAGTGCGCTTCGATTAACGGGTTTTGATAAGATACTGTTTCATGAGGAAAAAAAGACACTTGAAAAATTGATTGATGGTGTCGAAATAGATTTTGGGGCCATAGGGAAAGGCATTGCGCTCGATTATATTAATGAGTTGTTAAAGCAGCAAAAAATTGAGAATGCTTTTATTAGCTTTGGCGAAAGCTCGGTACTTGCCCTGGGAAAACATCCGAACGGCGATTATTGGCCGGTTGGGATTCCCCATCCCTACAAACCCGAAGAATTGTTGCATGTGTTCAACGTAGTCGATGGATGTGTTACCACATCGGCAACTGTGGTCAAAAAAGGGAACCTGGCAGCACAACCAAAACGTCACATTGTTGATCCGCGCACTGGCCGGGCCATTTTTGCCGAAGCAATTGTATCGGTAAAGTCGGAATCGGCTGCTATGGGTGAGGTAATCAGCACTTCGTGGCTGATCCTGAGTGAAGAGGAAAGAGAAAAGTTGGAAAATGAGGTGCGCAGTATTGAGATATTTTGGGCTGAAATAGCCATTAATGAACCTGAAAATAGTTTATCAACCGATTTATAACAAAAATGGATATACAAATCAAAAACCGAAGGGAATTTCTGAAAGAGATTAGTTTTCTTGCCGGTTCGGCTACTTTACTTTCAATGGTGCCGTGGGTTAAAGCATTTGCACAGGAAAATGGCCGCACAATAGCTCCATCGGATAGGGTAAGGGTAGGCGTTATTGGAGTTGGCGACAGGGGAAGGGCATTGCTCCTTAATTTGCAGGAGATTGAAAATGTTGAAGTGGCAGCCGTATGCGACGATTATGAACCTAATTATCAAAGAGCAATCGAACTCACAGGCGGAAAGGCAAAAGCGTTTTACGATTACAGGGAAATGCTCGGAATGAAAGATCTTGATGCCGTTGTGGTTGCGACCCCTTTGCACTTGCATGCCCACATCGTTATTGATTTTCTTCATGCAGGGGTACATGTTTTCTGTGAAAAGAGTATGGCCCGTACCCTCGAAGATTGCAACCGGATGGCCGATGCCCATTTTGAAACCGGAAAAATCCTTCAGATTGGTCATCAGCGGCTCTTTAATCCGGTTTACCTGAATGCACTCGAGCGGGTTAAAGCAGGCGAAATAGGCGAAGTTTTACAGGTGCGAGCATATTGGCACCGTAACGGTAACTGGCGTCGGCCGGTACCGTCGCCCGAACTGGAACGCAAAATCAACTGGCGCCTCTATTCCGAATATTCTGCCGGTTTGATGACCGAACTTGCCTCTCATCAGGTGCAGGTTGCCAACTGGTTTATCGATAAAGTTCCGGTAACCGTGCAGGGCTCGGGAAGTATATGCTACTGGAAAGATGGCCGCGAGGTTTACGACCACGTTGCCGTTATTTACAATTACGACAACGGCGCAAAATGCCTTTACGATTCGTTTATTGCAAACAAACATTACGGGCTCGAAGAGCAAATACAGGGCGATAAAGGTACCATTGAACCTGAAATTAACCGCATTTATTCCGAAAAATCGCCCAAAGCACCAGGTATCAGGCAGCTGATCCACAGCATCGAAAAGGGTATTTTCGAAACCATCCCTATTGGCGGGGCAACCTGGATCCCCGAAACTGCTGTGCCTTACAGGGGCAGCATTATTGCGCCCTACGACAACAACGATACTTTACTCCAAATGATCGGCTTCATTAAGGCGGTACGTAACGGAAAACCCTATCCCGGACTTTTCCGCGAAGGGTATCATGCTTCCATTGCTGCTCTGCTCGGACTTCAGGCCATGGACAACAACGAAATTGTAGTCTGGCCCGAACAATATAAAATTGAGAAGGGAAGAGGTTAATAAAAGGATATACGTTGATTATGAAAGATATAGTTATCACAGTTAAGACCATAAAACGTGAATTGATTATTTTGGCCGTCTGCCTGGTGTCGGCCGTCATATTGAATATTTATTCGATTATCAAATATGAAACCGCCTGGCGCGAACTATACAGCCAGTTGCATGTGGTTTTGGCCGTTACAGTGGTTATTTATGTTTTGGTTTTATTGTTTCGTTTAATTTTTTCATCTATCTTCAGGCTTTTTTCCAAAAAGCAATGATGAAGAGATTTCTAATTACGATTTTCCTGGTACTTCCATTTGTTTCATTTTCGCAGATTGACATTGTTCCTGATGACGATGGTATTCTTTTTACCGAAAATGGCAAAGAGGTAATTTATTACCAGATAGAACCACGCTCTAAAGATGGAAAATACGCCCGGTGCAACTATTTCCACCCTCTGTGGGATACTGCCGGGAACGTTATCACCGAAGATTTTCCGGCCGATCATTTACACCACAGGGGTATTTTCTGGGGATGGCACCAGGTACTTAAAAATGGCAAAAGCCTGGGGAACCTTTGGGAACTGAAAGATATTGAACAGGAGGTTGCCGAAGTTGAGTTT
>CAZMDP010000480.1:0-2870 GCA_964565015.1 uncultured Prolixibacteraceae bacterium
CGACGGTTCCGGTTCTCCGCTGGTGATTGTCGATGGACAGGTTCGCAGTATCAGCGACATTAACCCCGAAGATATCGAGTCGATCGAAGTGCTGAAGGACGCCGGTGCAACGGCGCTTTACGGTGCACGGGCCAATAACGGCGTATTGTTAATCACCACCAAAAGGGGTAAAGAAGGCCGTTCCGAAATCAATGTTAAGGTGAGGACCGGATTGAATTACCTGAACGAACCATATAAGTTCATGAACGCCGAGGATTATCTGTATTGGGTATGCACCGGGGTATATGTATCAGGGCGTTTGTACCAGAACAATGCAGGCACATGGACCGGCCATGGCGCTGGTGTTCAGGGCAACCTCAACGGGGCGCAGCCTTTCGGACTTGGCAACCAGTATTTCGACGCAAACGGCGTTCCGCGCGACGGAAATCAGACGTCGCTCGCTATCTGGAGCCCGATGCGGCTTACCGACAATGTGCGCTTCCTTTTGGACGAAGGTTGGAAAACCATGAAAGACCCGGTTACCGGTGAAGATATTATATATTCTGAGTTTGACCGTACAAAATCGGCTTTCACCAATCCGGCCGTTTCGCAGGACTACAATATTTCCATGTCGGGCGGAAACGACCGGGGAAGTTATTATGCCGGATTAGGTTACCAATATGAGCAAGGATTACCGGTGCAAACCTGGTACCAGCGCCTGAATTTCACTTTCAACGGAGATTACAAAATCCGCGAATGGCTGACCTCGAGCAGCTCATTCTCGTTTAACGACGCACGTTGGAAAGACGTGACCAACACAGCTGAAGGCAACTACTTTGGCCGAATGTTGAGCGCTCCGCCTACCCAACGTGAATATAACCCAAATGGCGAATTGATTATGGGAACCAATTCCGGTGATGGGAATCCATTGTTTAACATCGATAAATTTATCCGAAAAAATCAAACCGATAAATTTACCATGATCCAGTCACTGAAGTTTGACATCTATACCGGGTTAAGCCTGAAACTTACAGCCAACTGGATGTTCGACGAAGGGCACTATGAGTCGTTTAACCGCGACTACCTGCAGAATCCCGGGGTATGGAACCGTACCAGGAGCTCGTCGGCCAGTTTCGACCGCACGTTACGGCAGACGTACAACGCAGTATTTAACTACGATACCCAGATTGGAGAAAACCATACTCTCAGCGCCCTGGCAGGTTCTGAATTCTATGATACCTACAACAAAGGGCTAAGCGCAAGCGGATCGGGCGCTCCAACCGATGATTTTATGGATTTGGCGCTTACTGCTACCGGTGAAGGACAGCGTTCAATCGACTCATGGCATGTACGCGAAAGGATACTCTCGTTTTTCGGGCGAATGAACTACGATTATAAAGATAAGTACCTGCTTTCGTTCACCTTCCGTCAGGATGGTTATTCACGACTGTTAGGCGATAACCGGTGGGGTTTCTTCCCTGGTGTATCGGGAGGATGGATCGTATCGAGAGAAGATTTTATGCGCGATTTCGACAATATATTCTCTTTCCTGAAACTACGTGCCAGCTATGGTCTCAACGGAAATGTATCGGGCATTGGTTCGTATGAACTGCAAGGTAGTTATGGATCGAACAAGTACAACGGCCAGGTAGGCTATCTGGTAGGAAGTATTCCAAACCCAGGACTGAAATGGGAACGTTCGAACACATTCGAAGTTGGCGTGGATATAGGCTTTCTCGAAAACCGGATCAACACAAACTTCACCTATTACGATCGTCTGACCCTTGATAAGTATGCCAATATTCCGCTCCCGATAACTTCCGGAATATCGTCTATCCGGTCGAACAACGGAGAACTCCGCAACAGGGGCGTCGAAGCCGAATTTACTTTCAGGGCTATACAAAAGCGCGATATGAAATGGGAAATCAATGCCAATATCGCATACAACAAAAACACGGTTGTAAAACTTCCGGATAACGGCCTTGAAAACAACCGTCAGGGAGCTTTCCAGGTGTATGACCCGAAAAGTAAAGAACTGGTATGGGTAGGAGGTTATCAGGAAGGGCAAACACCGGGTGGAATATGGGTGTTTATGGCCGACGGTATTTTTAAAGATGAAGCCGAAGTTCAGGCAATTGCAGCAAACCGTATCGACCGCACCACTGGCAACAACGGAAGCAATGGCCGTCCACTGTATGGCCCGGCTTTATGGAACTCGATGACCGATGCACAGCGCGGCAACGGACTTCCCATACAGCCAGGCGATGTAATCTGGCGCGATGTTAACGGCGATGGTATCATCGATAATTTCGACCGGGTATATGTGGGTAATGTAAACCCAAAATATTTCGGAGGGCTTTCATCAAACTTCACTTATAAAAGGTTGTCGTTTTCTGCCCGTATGGACTATGGTTTGAAATTCAAACAGATCGACAATATCCGACCCTGGTTTATGGGAATGATGCAAGGTTCGTTCAACACCATCGAAGAAACCAAACAAACCTGGACACCTGAAAATCCCAATGCAAAGTATCCGCGATATATGTGGGCCGACCAGTTGGGCAAACGCAATTATGCACGCGAATCGTCGATGTTTGTATATGAAGCAAGCTACCTTTCGTTCCGCGAGATTTCACTTGCTTACAGTATTCCTTTAGGCTGGCTCGATTTTAATCAGATTGCTTCAATCGATGTTTCAGTAACCGGGCAGAATCTTGGTTATTGGACAGCCTCTAAACTTTACACTCCTGAGGTGAGTGGTACGGGTGGTGTTGGTGCTGGTTACAGCCTTCCACGGACTGTTATTTTCGGTGTAAACGTCAAATTCTGATGATTAAACGCAGTAATAGCAGAAATTATAACGATTAAAAACTACAGTTATGAAAAAAATA
>CAZMDP010000481.1:0-2867 GCA_964565015.1 uncultured Prolixibacteraceae bacterium
AGTGAACTGAAGCGGGCCTTTTTGATTGGTTTTTTGCTGTTTATCCCATTTCTGTTTATCGATTTGATTGAGAATATCGCTTTGTTCTCTCAGGTTACGTGATCCCTGACGTTCTAATTTTGAAATCCGGCGTTCGTTACGGTTTATCTTACGCTGGGCCGATCGGATTTCCTTCTCCAGTTTTTTGGCGTCAACCTGGTGCTGGTCGAGAATAATGCGGGCGCTCTCGCCTTCGGCAACAAAGCCTTCTTTCCGTTGCAGGCGCATCTGGTTCTCCCTGATTTCGTTCCGCATTTCAACGTTATCCGATTTAAGTCCGCTGATTCTTCGTTCGTTCTGCGAATATTGCCTACCCATCCTTTTCAGGTCCTGCTCCAACGATTTCAGGATATTCTGTTCGTTTTTCAGTTCCTTCTCCACAGCATCGCGATACACGGCAACGGCATAATCGCGGATAAAGGCAGAGGCATCCTGAGTTTTGGCACCTGTTTCGGGCGAAGCGCCAATAAAGCCTTCCCCGTCTTTGATAAATATTTTCACAAAAATCCTTTCGGGAAACGACGATACCTGGGTATAAACCGTGATCGGATTTGAACTGATTTTTTTGACTTCCACGTCGCGCATGATCCATTCATCGCCTTCCTGAACAAATTTCAGGCTGCGGCTGAAAATCCTCCGTGGCGACAAAGTCCGTTCAAGGATCCGTATGGCATCGGCTGCGGTTGCCTGCGGAATTTCGGTTTCGAAGGCCGGTTGAAGGCCCTGCGATGAAGGCCGTTCCTGGATGGTAACTTTGATTTCTTCCTGTGCTGCTGCCGACAAACCCATCAGCAAGAGCAATGTGATGAAAAGCTTATTCATAGCTGAAAAATTTTACGTATTTCAACAATAATGACTTTTTACGTATAAAAATAACAAATGTTTTTTTGTTCAATATTTAAAAAGAATTTTTATGTCATCTATTGATTAAAGGCATCGAAAAAGATTTGTATTTGAAGAGTATCTTTTAGTTAAATAACATATTGAAATTATATCATTGACATTTTAATTTCTGTTATGCTAATTTTTTGACCGTGCAATTCAGATTAAGTCTATGGTTAATTAAATCAGCCCCCTTTATAAGCACCAGCCCCGGCGATTTTCCCGGTTCAATGGTTCCGAACGTATGGTCGAGGTTTAAAGCTTTTGCACCGTTGAGGCAAGCCCACGTAAGCAATTCGTTGAGCCCTATATCCGGGAAATGGCTTTGCAGTGTAATCATTTCACTGAGAATTGATAAGTGGCGATTTGAAGCGAGACTGTCGGTGCCCAGACAGATGTTCAGGCTTTTGGAACGAAAAAGTTCAATGTCGGGGAGCCGGTTTTCGATAAAAAGGTTTGCATTGGGGCATAAAACCATAAAAACATTATCGGTTCCCCGAAACGATTGTAATTTCCGTATATCATCGGCAACAGTGAAGGTGTTATGCACAAGGAGCAACTTTTTCTTTTTGGGTAAAAGGGGCAGAACCGATTCGAGCGAATTGAGGCCGGTAGGTACCCAATGCTCAGTATCGAGCCCCAGATTTTTCCCTAAATGCTCCCCGATAGCGCCATCCCCACTTCTGAAGAATTGATTTTCGGCACTGCTCTCCTGATTGTGCATCGACAAAACAGAACTCATATCGACACTAAGTTTCCGAATTTTGTGAAACAGTTCGCGCGATACAGAATAGGGCGAGTGCGGAACTATGGAGGCCATTAAACCCTCATCGTTAAAACGGTTCCATACAAATGCGGCAATGTCGATGGCACGGGTTGCCCTCGAAGGCAGAAATCCAAAAGATTCGACAAAAGTGTAATAGTGTACGGGGCTGTTTTTCTTTGCCTGAATGGTTAGCAATGTATTGGAAACATCGCCCACTGCCACAATCCCTTGCCTGAACATTTCGCGGTCGGCATCCCGGACAGCTTTCAGCGCCAGTTCTTCGGGCACGTTGCGCAAAAGGTTGATTTCGCCGAGAAAATGACCCAACCCTGCGTGTTCGGTTAATTTTCCCTTCAGGTGAGAAAGCTCGAGGTGGCAATGTGTATTTACAAAACCCGGTACAATTATACCGCTGTGGTGCTCGAGCCGTTCGGCTTCGCGGAGTTTGCCACCAGTGTCGATAACTTCGGTAATTATGCCATCGTCGTCAACTGCAACAATCCCATTTTTAAGCGGAGGCGAATTCAGGGTGTAAACCCATGTAGCCGAAAACCTCCTGATCATCGCGCTGTTCCTATATCGACAGGCTCTTGCTGTTTTTTCAGCTGTTCCTGTTCCATTTCGTTTAGTTTATCGAGAACCCTCGAATAAATCTTTTCATACTCGATGGGAAGGCTGGCATAATAAATCAGCGACTGTTCGAACACCGAATCGGCAACGTTGTATTTTTTTAAAATGGAATAATAAAAATCGGCCTCAGTAAATTTCAATATCTGTTCGCCTGAATAACGTCTGTTTTGAAAAACCGATTCGGCAATGTGTATATCGGTGAGCATTTCAACCATCTTGTCGCGCGGAATGAGCTTACGTGGTTTTTTGACCACGGGTTCTTCGCAGGCTGCCACCATTAAGGTAACCGCAATAAGAAAAACGATATAATTTTTTACCAACATCCGACACGAATTGAGATACGGCAAAATTAGAAATATTTTTCAGTGGACTTCAGGTTCGTGAAGAGGTGGTTTTAAAAAGCTTTTTGAAGACTTCCTCCACCCTGGCCACTTTTATAATTTCAATATCGGATGAGGCATCGGAAACTTTGCTGCTACGCGGAACAAATATTTGACTGAACCCGAGACGGGCAGCTTCGGCAATCCTTTGATCGATACGGCCAACGGCC
>CAZMDP010000482.1:0-2862 GCA_964565015.1 uncultured Prolixibacteraceae bacterium
GGGTGGGGGTCGCCTTGCAGGTCGATGGTTGGGTAGGATATGCATTGTCGGGCATCGACCACGCGGTTGGCCACAATGGCTTTGGTAGGGCAGGCGTCGATACAGCGGGTGCAGGTTCCACAGTGGTCGCGTACTGCGGCTGACTGGTCGTAGGGAAGCTCGATATCGATGATCAGTTCGCCGATAAAAAAGAAACTGCCATGTACCAGCGAGATCAGGTTGCTGTGTTTGCCAATCCATCCCAACCCTGCCCGGCGCGCCCAGGCACGCTCAAGCACCGGTGCCGAATCGACAAATGGCCGCCCGTTACATGGTGCTATTTCCGATTGTATAAATGCAAGCAATTGCCGCAATTTGTCTTTCATCACAAAATGGTAATCGGTGCCATACGCGTATTTCGACAGGATAGGCGCATCAGGATCGGCTTGTGAGGCATTTGGGTAGTAATTCTGAAGGACGACAATTACCGTTTTGGCATTTTCGACCAGCTGGCCCGGATCGAGACGTTTTTGCAGGTTTCGCTCCATGTAGCGCATTTCACCGTGCATGCCCTTATTGAGCCATTCCTTAAGGTGTTGTTCCTCCTCTTCCAGGTTTCCTGCCTGAACAATTCCACATTCGAGAAAACCAAGCTCGAAGGCTTTCTGTTTAATTAAACTATTGGAGGTTTTTATATTCATATTTTTGAATAATTCTTTGCACAAATTACTTTGAAAAAGCTGATTATATTAACCATCCAGACGAGATCAGGCATTCAATATTTTTTCTATTTCCTGAATAAATTTACAGGAAACAGGATACAACCTTATAACAGTTTCTTCTTCGAAATCATAAAAATCATTGTAATCTCCTTTGTTTCGCTTCTCACTTAATTCTGCAAAATGCTTTGCTAAATCCCTGTCAATTTTTCCTGTTTTAACAAAGAATTCCCCAAACTTTTGCCTGACTCCGGAATGACTTGTAACTTCAATATTTTCGCTCGCCAATAAAGCGCCGACAGCATAAAAACAAGCGTAATACATCCTGTTAATTGCGGTATTCCAAAATTTATTTTCAATATGTTTCCTGGTTTCTTCGATTGTTTCTTTTGCTCTCCCAATCCTGTATTTTATATAGTCTTCAGAAGAATATTCAATCATATCAGCTTCCTTTCCTTCATTACATTGCGATAAAATGAGGTGACCTTGTATTTCGAAAACCATTCATTTTCAGTATAGATCATTGGGCTTATTACTTCACCTGTTTCGAATTCGAGATCAAACAATGGATATGTGATTGATTTTTCCAATTCATCCGAAATAGAATCCTTATTGAGTAAAATCAACAAATCCCAGTCAGAATTTTGAAAATGAGTACCTCTGGAACGTGAACCATAAAGGTAAATCTTTGCAGAAGGTTCAATCGATTTAACAATCGACTTAATCCTTTTTATTAGATTATTTGAAACTGTTTCCATATCCCAAAGATAGGGAAAACTATTTTTTGTTGAAACTCTATCAGATTTTGAATCCAATCTTGATAGCCTGATTAGAAATGTCTATTTTAGGTGATATAAAAATTACTTTCTGCTAATTATTATGAGAACACCATTATTTTTGAGTCTATTGATAACCTGTTTATTAGCTTCAAAATTGTTTGCACAGGACGAAAAACCATTGAAAGAGGTATTAAACACCATCGAAACCCGCTACAACGTAAAACTATCATACAACGAAAACCAGGTAAAAGATAAAACAGTGCAACACGCTTTCTGGCGTTTCCGTGATGATGTTGAGTCGACCCTCAGCCTTATTCTCGGTCCGTTCGATATGGTATTTCACCAAAATAAAGAAGGTGTGTATGAGATTTCGGCATTTCAATATCATCGCAGGCCACCGGCAGAAGGAAAAAAGCACCTTGACCGCTTGTCGGTTTTTTATCCTGATCAGGAATCGTGGAACGAACGCCGCAAAGAATTAAAGAGTTGTATCCAAAACCATTTAAATCTTGATCCCTGGCCAGAAAAAACCCCTTTAAATCCTGTTGTAACCCCAAAAAGGAAACAAAACGGATATACCACAGAAAACGTAGCAATCGAATCCCTTCCGGGCCTCTTCATGAATGGTACACTTTATCGTCCCCTCAATAAAAAAGGACCATTTCCGGCCATATTGCTGGCGCAGGGGCATTTTGCGCTCCAACGTTACGAAGAGGCCTCTCAGTTGCTGGCAGCCACCCTGGCCCGAATGGGTGCCGTGGTTTTCAGTTACGATATGTTTGCCATGAACGAATCGCTGCTGCAGTTTAAACCCGAAGACCACCGTTCCAGAACCGCCCAGGTTATCCAAACCTGGAATACCATCAGGGCCATCGATTATGTAGCCTCGATGCCCGAGGTTGATGCAAAACGTATTGCAATGACAGGCGCTTCGGGGGGAGGCACACAAACCTTCGTCGCTTCAGCCCTCGACGAGAGGATTTCCGTAAGTGCTCCGGTGGTAATGGTCTCATCGTGGTTTTATGGCGGTTGTCCCTGCGAAAGCAGTATGCCTATTCACGATTGTGGCCCTATTGGAACCAACAATGCCGAAATTGCCGCATTGGCAGCGCCACGTCCTATGCTGCTGGTATCGGTGGGTACCGATTGGACTTCGGAAACACCTGTGCTGGAATACCCTTTCGTTAAGAAGATTTACGGCTATTTCGGAGAACCCGGGAAAGTAGAAAATGTACATTTGCCTAAAGAGCCCCACGACTTTGGACCGTCGAAGCGAAAAGCGGTTTACAGTTTTTTTGCCCGGTATTTAAATCTCGATTTGAAACCAGTCACCAATAAACAGGGCGAATTGGACGAGTCGCAGGTAACCATTGAAACTCCCGATG
>CAZMDP010000483.1:0-2861 GCA_964565015.1 uncultured Prolixibacteraceae bacterium
GTGTCACATAAAGAGCTGGTCGAAATTTTGAGCCATCGCGATTCCAACAAATTCAGGAAAGGGATGCGCAGGCACCTCGAAAACCATTTTCAGAGAATATTATTGAGCGATAATCCCGAAAATTAAAAACCAGCCGGCAATGGGCTGGTTTTATACCATTAATTTATATTGCTTTAATTTTTAACTGAGCGGGTGACTAAGTTTTTCGAGGTACAGGCTCCTGATGTCCTGCAGGTAATCGGTATCGAGCTTGTTTGAATAAACCCTCACAAACTCATACAAACGGGTATCGTAAAAGAATGATCCATAGGCAGCATCGAATTTACTTCCGAACCAATTATATTTTACGTCCATGGTTACTTTTTCGAACTGTTTCCATGTAAGGTATTTTGGTATCAGGATATATCCGTGAAAATCTTCTTTAAGGTCTATAAAAATGTGCGGTTCAACCTGTTTCAGGTACAAAAACTTCACAATTCTTACAATGGCATCGTATTGTCCCTGCTTTTTGGTCTTTTTCAGGTATCCTATTCCGGCCTGGCTGTAAGCTTCCTGAAGCGGCGCAACAATGTCGTAATTTCCGAAATGGCGCAGCCTGATAACCGGAATCTCTTCATGCACTATGGTAGCAATTCCCTTACCGGCATCAAAATGCTCTTCGAACATGGGTTGTACCTGCTGTGTTGCCCGTAGTATTTCTTCAAGCCGGTAGGGTTTATCGAGAGCAAGGTACAGATAAACCGGTGGCGTAGTGTCGGGCACATCGCTGTAATATCCGGGGAAAGGGTCAGTCGACTCAAACACCAGCGAACCCGGGATAACTTTTTCTTCGAGTATGGTAAGTTTCTCCAGTTTAACAAGGTTGCTGAAAACTTCCATTTTTTTGTTGTATTCCATAATTGATATATTTGACCAGTTTTTCACTTTTATACGAATGCCAACCAAAGTTGTTCATCTGCCCGACGTCGGGGAAATAATTTTTTCTCAAAACCAGCGATCGACACGACTGAAATTAAGCGTTAAGCCAAATCTGGCTGTTCAGGTATCATTCCCTCCCTATGTTTCATTTCAGGAAGCAACCCGGTTTGTCATGAAACAAATGAACTGGATCGCTGTTAAGCAGAAAAAAATGAAAAACCGTTTTATTGAAAGATCGGTAAATTTTCCGCTGAAAACCCGTTTTCATCATGTAAATATACAACCCGATGGGGATAAATTTTCGGTTAAACAGAAAAAATTTGAGATTACCATTTTCTATCCTTCAGCCTTAACCCCGAACGATGCCATGGTTCAATCGCACATTGACAGGGTTGTTGACGGGGTTTACCGATGGGAAGCCAAACGATATCTGCCACAGCGGCTTCAGCATCTGGCCGTAATGCATAATCTCCCGTTTAACAAGTTAACCATCAGGTGTAATTCGAGCAATTGGGGGAGTTGTTCATCGAAGAACAACATCAGCCTGAATGCGAGGCTCATGAAAATGCCCGACCATTTGATCGATTTTATCATGCTGCACGAACTGGCCCACACCCGGGTAAAAAACCATGGCCCGGAATTCTGGAAGTTGCTCGATAACCTTACCAATGGTTCGGCAAAAAGGTTAACTTCGGAAGTCAAGAAATTTTCGACCGTATAAATTAATGCTAATATAAAGAAATTCAATGAATTGGCAACAACTGCTATCCACTAAGCGTTATGGCAGCGACGATCATGGCTCAGGAATGAAGGCCGAAGACCGCAGCCAGTTTCAGCGCGATTACGACAGGATAATTTTTTCGCCCGCCTTTCGCAGGTTACAGAACAAAACACAGGTCTTTCCGTTGCCCGGACGGGTGTTCGTGCATAACCGCCTTACCCATACCCTCGAAGTGGCCAGTGTGGGCCGTTCGCTGGGGAATCGGCTGGGCGAATACCTTTTTTCAGAAAAAGAAATCGACGATCCGACCTGGATAAATGGAATCGGTGCAGCTGTATCGGCTGCATGCCTGGCACACGATATGGGCAATCCGCCATTCGGGCATTCGGGCGAATCCTCTATTTCGAACTATTTCGTGAACGGAAAGGGCAGCGAACTACAATCGGAAATGAATGAGGCCGAGTGGAAAGATTTTGTTTATTTCGATGGGAATGCCAATGCTTTCCGATTGCTTACCCATGCCTTCAACGGAAAACGCAGAGGCGGTTTTGCGCTCACTTATACCACCCTCGCAAGCATCGTAAAGTACCCATACGAATCGTTGGCTGCCAATAAACCTAAGTTTGGCTTTTTTCAGTCAGAAACTGACTCCTGGTTATCCATTGCCAGTGAACTGGGAATACCCCGGCGTGATCACGATAAGATATGCTTTGCCCGACATCCGTTGGTTTACCTTGTCGAGGCCGCCGATGATATCTGTTACCAGATCATGGATGTAGAAGATGCATTCCGGTTGGGCATCCTCAGTTATGATGAAACCAACGAACTGTTTATGGCGTTTCATTCGGGTTCTTCGGACAATACCCTTGATTATATTTCCACCACACTAAGCCACGTAACCGATCCCAACGAACGGATCAGCTATCTCAGGGCTGGCATTATCGGGATGCTCATTTCGGCCTGTTTTAAGGTATTTGTCGAAAATTACGGACAAATCATGGATGGTTCGTTTAACGGGAGCTTGATGAAAAAGGTTGATTTTCCGTTGCCCGAAGCTATCAATAGAATTAAAAAGGTTTCATTTGAAAGAATATACAATCATCGTTCGGTTGTCGAAATTGAGATAGCCGGATATAAAATCATCGGCACCCTTATGGAGGAATTCTGTGATGCGATGCTCAATCCGTCACGTCCCCAGAGTAATAAATTACTTATGCTTTTT
>CAZMDP010000484.1:0-2848 GCA_964565015.1 uncultured Prolixibacteraceae bacterium
TTTCGGCCAGTCACTGGTTTGGCTTAGACTATAGGTTTAACAATCACCTGGCCACTTATACGCGTACATCATACAACTGGAGCTTGCTATACGGAATCATCAACAATGCGAACAGTATTATTGAACATATTGATAAAAGTCAATCAAACTCGAAAACAATAAACAACAACCTAAAAGCACAGGCCTATGCTTTAAGAGGTTATTCCTATTTTCAACTTATCCAGTTATATCAATTTACCTATAAAGGTAACGAAAATGCCCCGGGTGTCCCCATTTACACAAAAACCTCACTCGAAGGCGCCCCCCGATCTTCAGTTGAAGAGGTTTACCGTCAGATAACCGCCGACCTTGATGAAGCCATCAGGTTGTTTGCTGCAAATCCTGTAACAAGGCGCCACATTTCGGATATAAATATCAATGTTGCCAAGGGCCTCAGGGCACGTGTTGCATTGGTAATGAACGACTGGGAAAAAGCAGCGGAGATGGCTGCCGGGGCCCGACAGGGTTACAGTTTGATGACCCCGGACCAGTATAGCGCCGGTTTCGACAATTTTACAGAGCAAAATTGGATGTGGGGACTGGTTATAAACGATGAACAATCGACCACATTCGGATCGTGGTTTTCACACATGGACTGGAGCTTAAACGGGTATTGCGGAGCTGGATTTTCGCGTAAGAGCTGGAGCCTTGCACTATATAACAAAATGGATAACAGCGACATAAGAAAAAAACTAATTGACATTTCGCAATACGAACCTACCACGAATAAAAACTGGATCGTACCCAATAAGTTTAAGGCAGGCAACGGAAAAGGCTGGGCGGCCGATTATGTAATGATGCGCCCCGAGGAAATGCTCCTTATAGAGGCCGAAGCAAAGGCCCGCTTGAAGCAGGATGCAGCAGCCCGCGAATTATTAAGGCAGTTACGGAATTCGCGTTACGAAACGCCGGCTACAGTAAACTCTTCGGGCGACCAACTGATAGAAGAAATAATTCTTGAACGGAGAATCGAACTCTGGGGCGAAGGCTTTGCTGCGATGGACCTTAAACGTCTGAAACGCGGAATCGACCGCAACAACAGTAATCACTTACCCCTTGTGGCTCAACAGATGGTTATACAACCCAATGATCCTCGGTGGCTGTTACGAATCCCACAGGCCGAAATAAACGCCAATCCGATGATCAGCGAGGCCGATCAAAATCCATAGCGCAAGGCTATTTATTGTTCCAGTTACATGTTCAGGAGTTAATCTGATTCGTACCTCCGGCCCTGCCATGTATCCCGTTCTGTAAGCCTTTTCTCAATTTTGGCCACAAATTCAAAATTTTTAAGTCCCCATTTCGGGGCAATCAGCAATCCGGGTGGCGACTGGCTGATAAACCTTTCGACTACGATTCGGGGATTTAACCGTTCAAGGTAATCAACTACAAGTTCGGTATATTCTTCGGCAGAAAAAAGATGAAAAGATTCAGGTGCGTGTTGAAATTGTGCGGCCATTACGGTACCCTTATGTATTTGCAACTGGTGCAGCTTTAAATTATCAACAGGCAATTGTGAAATAATTTTTGCCTGATCCATAAAATCGTTATAGGTTTCACCGGGTAGCCCCAATATAAGGTGGGCACAGGTGCGGATATTCCTTCGGGAGGTTTCTTCAATAGCTTTTACCGAATCCTCGAACGAATGCCCCCTGTTTATTGCCTCAAGGGTCTTGTTCAGGTGCGACTCAACGCCATATTCTACCATCACGTAGGCATTCTTCGACAAATATTCAAGGTAATCAAGAATTTCGGCGTTCACACAATCGGGACGCGTTGCAATCACCAACCCGATTACGCCTGGATAACGCAATGCTTCATCATAAAGCCCGACAAGCGTATCGATGGGTGCATAGGTATTGGTATATGATTGAAAATAAGCAACATATCTCATTCCGGGATATTTGCCAGAAAAGAATTCAATACCTTTTTTCAGTTGTTCATGAATTGAAACTTCGAGATCGCACCAGGCCGGGTTAAAAGTACGGTTGTTACAATAGGTACACCCTCCCCTTCCTTTGGCACCGTCGCGGTTAGGGCAGGTAAACCCTGTGTCGAGCGAAATTTTCTGTACCCTGCCATTAAACAATTTCCTGAAATGGGTGGAAAAATCGTTGTAACGCCTGCTATGGCCCCAGGGAAATACCCTCATAAGCAATACATTTAAAAATCAAAAAACCAGTCTGCAAAGTTAGGCAATGCATCGATGATGCCGCCCAGTTGAAAAAAATCTTAATAACTTTTTCGGTTGCCAGGTTGTTTAAGAACCATCGAAAAAGTAAAAAATCTATTTTTAATGAAAAATTGCAGGCTATGTTAACAAAGATTGATGAAGCAAGAATTGAAGAGCGTGGCAACCGCCTGGAAGATGTTATCCGCCAGATTGACTATTTCAAAAAAGGATTTCCTTACCTGAAAGTTGTTGAAGCGGCAACGCCCGGAAACGGAATACTATGCATCCCAAACGAAGAAATCGGGAAATATATAGGAGAATTCGAGGAAGTATTACGTTCAGGCATATCGGTCATGAAATTTGTACCCGCATCGGGCGCCGCAAGCAGAATGTTCAAGTCGCTGTTTTCAGCACTCGATGACCTGAAAAAAGGTATTCCGGAAGAAGAAGTACTGAAAAAAAACAAAGATACACAGGAGTTTTATGAAAAGATAACCGATTTTGCATTTTACAGCGAGTTAGAAGCTTGCCTCAGAAATAACAATTTACAACCCTCGCTGTACAATTTCCTCGATGTATTGCTTTCGGATAAAGGACTCGGTTATGGAAATCTGCCAAAAGGATTGCTCAGGTTTC
>CAZMDP010000485.1:0-2841 GCA_964565015.1 uncultured Prolixibacteraceae bacterium
TCCATGCCTCCATGATGGCTTCGGTATAACCGAAGCTGAATTCATCATACGAGTCGGGGCCGACAGCAACAAATTGAGTGTTTACATCGGGATTGTAATTATTGGTAAATGTGGCAAATTTCTTAAGCTCGGTAATATATTCCTGTGGTGTAAATGGGCCTCCGCACCCCCATACTTCGTTTCCTATCCCCCAGAAAGCTACGTCGTAGGGTTCGGGGTGCCCGTTGCGCGCCCTTTCTTCGGCAAGCGACGAGCCTGTTGCGGTAAGGTATTCGAGCCAATCGGCCGATTCCTGAACCGTGCCGGAACCAACATTGGCCGAAATGAAGGCTTCGGAACCAATCTGTGAAATGAAATCGAAAAATTCGTGTGTGCCAAATGTGTTTGGCTCGGGAGCACCTCCCCAGCTGACGTTAATCCTCGACCTGCGCTCTTCTGGGGTTCCGATTCCATCGCGCCAGTGGTACTGATCGGCAAAACAACCGCCCGGCCACCTTACATTCGGTACTTTAAGTGCTTTCAATGCCTCCACAACATCGTTCCTTATACCTCTTGTATTCGGAATCTCCGATTCGGGACCGACCCATATCCCCCCATATATGCCAAACCCTAAATGTTCGGCAAAGTGGCCAAATATGTGCCGTTTGATCACCGGCCCGGTTTGCGTTGCATCTATTGTAATTGATACCGTAGTATTATTATCCTGTTTTTTTTCGGTGCACATGCTGAATAAAAATACGAAAGCAAAAATGCTTATCAAAACCAACAGCTTTTTATGCTTTTGAAATGGGTTCATAATCCTTGAATTATTTAAAAATGTTTTTTGCAAAATGATAAAGACCATCTCTCCAAACTTTAAAATCGTGCTGACCATCGGGAATTACGCGGTACACATGCGGAACACCGTTTTCGGTCAGGTACTCCGATGTACGCTGGCTCACCCTGATAAGGTTATCTTTGTCGCCGCACGATATCCACAATAGCCGCAGCATTGCTTTGGCCTTTTGCGGATCGGGGACCAAATCGGTCGGTGGTTTGGTGTTGGGCGCCGATGAAAAACCTCCGACCCAGGCAAATTTATCGAGGTTGCCCAATCCAAAGTTCAGCGATTGGCCACCACCCATCGATAATCCTGCTATAGCTCTGTTTTCCCGATCGGTTTTCACCGGGAAATTTTTCTCAATGTATGGAATCAAATCGTTAAGCAGATCTTTTTCAAATGTGGCAAAAGCCTCCACTTTTTCCTTATCGAAAATATTTCCGGTAGCACGGTCGTCTTTCATGGCACGCCCGTTGGGCATCACCACAATCATAGGCACCATCTTCCCATCGGCCAGCAGATTGTCAAGAATTACCTGCGGGGCTCCGCCGTTGAGCCACTCTTTTTCGTCGCCCCCAATCCCGTGTAATAGATATAGTACCGGGTATTTTGATCCATCAGGATAACCCGGCGGAGTGTAAATAAGTGCCCTACGAACTGTGCCAACCGTTTCCGATTTGTAGGAAATGGTATCGATTTTACCTTTTGCGATGCCTTCGCGCACCTGGTCGAACCCTTGCGGGGTTTTTTCCTCTGCATTTTGTGAAGTAGCCCCTAAACTTGCAATGAGGAAAGAAAAAAACAGAATGATTATTTTTTTCATAAATAAAATTGTTGTTTACATGTTATTTTTTGGAACTCGTCATTATCAGGACTTATTTCAAGATTTTACCACTATTTTGTGTTATTATTTACTTTTTATTTTAAAATAAGTTTCTGAACATTCGAAATATTGTTGGAGTCGGTAATGCGAACAACATACATTCCCCTGCTGAAATGGCTTACATCGATATTATAAATTTCGTTATTCGAATTTCCGGAATAGACCAAAATACCATTCCCGTTATAAATCTGGATGATATACGGCGCTGAATCGGACGAAATACTTACATTGTTTGTAGCCGGGTTCGGAAATACCACAAATTCATTGCGATTTACCTGATTTATATTTACGGTAGGTTGGCTGTTCGGAATGGCTACCGGGCCAAAAGGTGCTGCAACACCACCGTCGGTCGAAATAAGAGAACCCGGGTAATACGAAACAGATATATAGTTTCCGGTGGTAACATTTGCACTCAATGTAATAATCAGGTTGTATTGGTTTTCGGGATCAAGATTAACAGCCTGGATACCTATGCTTCCCGGAGAGAAAAATTTAAAATTACTCCTTCGTAACGAATTGCTATTGAGTGGCTTATCAAAATATAACCTGATTTTATTTCTATCCATTAATTCGGTTTTAATTAACTCAGGCCCTTTAACCTTGGCATCTTTTTCATGCAGAATAAAAACCGAATCGGCATTAGCCTTTAATAATGGGATGCTGAATACTTTTACAACACCATCGAACTCTGCCTCAATGGTATAATTACCGTGATATGCGTTGAATATTAGAGGATTTGCGTTATTTACAATGGTGTCGAAATTGGTTGCCCATCTTTTTTTGGTATAGTGCAGCAGGGTATCGGCGGCAAGTTTTGGCCTCCCGCTAGAGTCGAACATACCTGAGTTTTCGCGCCACGACCATCCATCACGCAACGACCAGTGGTACATTCCCACAATGGAAGGATGTGAAAAAGCAATGGTGAGTACCATAATATAATCGGCGGCTTGTTGTGCCTGTGTCAGGTTGCCGCCATAATCATACTCGGTAAATTTGATGGGCAAGCCTGTCTGGGCTACAATGTTCACGTTGCTCACCAACTCATTCACATTGGGCCTGCAACAATCCCAGAAATGTGCCTGCATACCTACCCCAGTTACAGGCGCCCCATTGGCCAGCATTCTTTGTACAAGATTAC
>CAZMDP010000486.1:0-2830 GCA_964565015.1 uncultured Prolixibacteraceae bacterium
GCAAACAGCAACAATCCATCGTGATATTCCTGTAGTATTGACCTGAAATCGGGGTGTTTTTCTTCAAGCCTGCTGTCTTCATAACCAATGATAGCCTCTTCTTCCCAATTATGAAATTGATTTGCCAATACCGACTCTGGCGAATCGTGGAAAGTTAACTGCAGGTTGCCTAAATGCCTGAACCAATCTTCGGCCCTATAGCTTTTACCTGCAAAAGAAAACAATACATCCCGGTCGGAAATGCCCTCCGGAACCTTCAACATTCCATCGTTTATCCATTGGGCAGCTTTTTTTATCTTTTCATCGATTAGTTTCTGATTGCTCGAAAAGCTATACTCTTTTTTAAGTCTGGCCAAAAATATTTCGCGGCTTTGGGTTGACCGGTCAGGGTCTCGTTTTATACGTTCTTCCAATTCACGTTTTACGGCATTAAATTCGGGTATTGGTTTCAGATCGAGGCGCTTAATGATATGAAATCCAAAATCGGTTTCAAAGGGTTTTGAAATATCCCCATCCTTTGACAGGGCAAAAGCGGGGTCTGCAAATTCCGGGATCATGCGGCTCCGTGAAAAATAAGGCATTTCGCCACCTTCGACGGCGCTACGCTGATCATCCGAATTATTGCGGGCAAGCTCTGCAAAATTGGCTCCATTCAGCAGAAGTATATAAAGGCTGTCAATCGATTTTCGTAACGATTGTTTTACTTCAGGCGTCATATCGGGCGGAAATATTTTCATAATATGTGCAACCTTTATTTCGCCCAGCGCATCACGAATATCATGAACCTTAAGCAGGTGAAATCCGAAACGGGTGCGAACCGGTTCAGATACTTTTCCGACGGGAGTGGTATAGGCTGCATCTTCAAATGGTGTAACCATCTGAAATGCCGTGAACCATCCCAGGTTACCCCTGGTTTGGGCTGCCGAAGGATCCTGCGAATAACGTACTGCAGCTTCGTTAAAATCGAGGCCATTATCAATTTCGGCCTTTATTTCCCTTATCCGCTGCAAAGCAGCCAATGTATCGGCCGGCGATGGGTTCTGCGGAAAAGTAATCAACAAGTGGCTGGCATTAACCTCTTTTGTCATTCGCTGGTAGGTTTCTTCGACCAATTTTTCGGTATATGAAATATCGGTCAGATAAGGGGCTGCCAGTTCGGCGCGGTAGCCAGCCAGTTCCTCAATGAATGCCCTTGAGGTGTCGAGACCCATTGCTTTGGCTTCGAGTACTTTTAATTTGAAATTGACAAACAGTTCAAGGTATTCTTCAGGTGTTTTCTTTTCGGCTGGATCGAGAATATTGCTGTTGTTTCTTTCATAAATCTTTTTAAAATCGCCGGCAAAAATTTTCTCGTTACCAATGGTAACCACCACATCCTGTTTTTTTTGCGAAAAAACGGGACTGGCAAAAAATCCGGCCAGTACAATCACAAAAAGAATTTTTTTCATGGTGCAAATATTTTTAGAACAAAAGTTTTCGGGCAGATTAAATCTGACGGCTGCTATAATTGGGTGCTTCACGCGTAATGGTAACATCGTGAGGGTGGCTTTCCTGCACACCGGCGCTGGTTATTCGTGTGAAGCGGGCATTCTGGAGCATTTTTATGGTTTTAGCTCCGCAGTAGCCCATACCGGCCCTCAGGCCACCCATTAACTGGTAAAGCACTTCATCGAGCGTTCCTTTAAACGGAACCCTGGCTGTGATTCCTTCGGGTACCAGTTTTTTGATATCTTCTTCCATATCCTGGAAATAGCGATCTTTTGAGCCTTTCTGCATGGCTTCGAGCGAGCCCATACCCCTGTAGGCCTTAAATTTACGTCCCTGGTAAAGGATGGTTTCGTCGGGCGATTCTTCCACACCGGCAAACAAACCACCGGCCATAATGGAATGAGCACCTGCAGCCAAAGCTTTTACAATATCGCCCGAATAGCGGATACCACCGTCGGCAATAATCGGAACGTCAGTATCGCGTATTGCTTTTGCCACATTATAAATGGCAGAAAGCTGCGGAACACCAACTCCGGCAATAACCCGTGTAGTGCAAATAGAACCGGGCCCTATTCCAACTTTAACAGCATCGGCGCCTGCCAGGACCAGGTCGGAGGCTGCCTCGGCCGTAGCAATATTGCCGGCCACAAAGTCCATTTCAGGGTATTTTGCTTTTGCCCTGCGCAGCATTTCAAGAACGCCATAAGTATGTCCGTGGGCTGTATCAATTACAATGGCATCAACCTGTGCCTTTACGAGTTCATCGATACGCTCTATTGAATCTCCGGCTATACCAACAGCCGCAGCCACCCTTAAACGGCCACGCCCGTCTTTGCAGGCAAATGGCTTATCTTTGGCTTTGGTAATATCTTTGTAGGTTACCAACCCGATGAGTTTTCCGTTTTTATCAACAACCGGTAGTTTTTCAATTTTATGGTTTTGTAAAATCTCTGCTGCTTTCTCCAGGTCGGTCGATTCGGTGGTGGTAACCAGGTTATCGCGGGTCATTACCTCTGCAATAGGCCTTTCCATGTTTTTCTCGAATCGAAGGTCACGGTTGGTAACAATTCCCACCAGAAATCCCTGAGTATCGACAACAGGAATTCCCCCTATCTTATAGTTTGCCATTAACTCAAGTGCATCGGCAACCTTTTTTTCACGTTCAATGGTTATGGGATCGAAAATCATCCCGTTTTCGGCCCGTTTTACACTGATTACCTGCCTGGCCTGCTCTTCGATATCCATGTTTTTATGGATAACCCCGATTCCCCCTTCACGGGCAATGGCAATGGCCAATTTGTATTCCGTGACGGTATCCATAGCAGCCGATACTACCGGCGTA
>CAZMDP010000487.1:0-2822 GCA_964565015.1 uncultured Prolixibacteraceae bacterium
TGTTACACGGAAACCTGTATGTGAAAGATTTGAAAAAGAATACTGACCGGCAGTTGACCGGCTTTTCGGGCAGGGTATCGTCGCCATCATTTACGGCCGACAACCGGAAAGTAACCTTTATGTATAACCAGAACCTTTACCAGGTAGAGTTGGGCACAGGTATATTGTCCCAGTTGACCGACTTTGTATTGGCCGAGGAGCGCCCCGATCGGGCAGGCGATCGCCAGGCAAGGTGGCTCGAAAACCAGCAACTCGAATTGTTCGACGTACTGAAGGAAAGGGAACTGGTTTCAAAAGCCAGGGAGAGGCGCGAAAAAGAGCTCGAAACGGAGACTCTGAAAAGGATTTATCTGGGAAAAGACCGGCTGGGACAGGTTTCGATCAGCCCATCGGAAAGGTTCGTTGCATTTACTACTATCCAGCAAGCTACAGCAAAAGAGACCAGTGTTACCCATTTTGTAACCACATCGGGTTTTACCGAAGAGCGATCGGCTCGATCGAAGGTTGGATCACCGCAAAATGTTATCAGGCTGTCGGTTTTCGACCGCCACGAAAACAAGGTAACCAGGGTAAATACCGACAACCTGCCGGGTATTAAAGACCTGCCCGATTTCTGGAACGACTATCCCGATAAAAAACCGGCCGAAGATAAAATTGTAAACCGCGTGGTAAACCTTTCGGCCCCGGTGTGGAATGCAAAATACGATAAAGCGTTGGTTGTTGCGCGTGCCCACGATAACAAAGACCGTTGGATATGCCTGCTCGACCCCTCCGACGGCAGCCTTAAAGCCATAGACCGGCAGCGCGACGAAGCGTGGGTGGCCGGTCCCGGGATCGGGGGCTTTACTGCATCGGTTGGCTGGCTTACCGATAATGAAACCGTGTGGTTCCAGTCCGAAGAAAGCGGTTACTCGCACCTTGTTACGGTAAATGTAAATACCGGGAACAGAAAATCGGTGACTTCGGGCAAATGGGAAGTTTATAACCCTACCCTCTCGCGCGATGGAAAATATTTCTGGTTTACGGCCAACATAAAGCATCCGGGTATAAGACACTATTACAAGATTCCTGTCCAGGGTGGAATTCCCGAACAAATAACCACCATGGACGGGGGCAACGAAATTTTTATGTCGCCCGACGAAAAATGGTTGGCCATACGCCACTCGAAAGGGAATGTACCATGGGAACTTTACCTTCAGGAGAACAAGCCCGGGGCAATCGCCACAAAAATAACCCACTCAACCACACCCGAATTTGAAGCGTATCCATGGCGGATGCCGGAGTATGTGAACTTTCCGGCATCGGATGGAGAAACGGTACATGCCCGGCTATACCGCCCCGATAACCCTGAGGTTAACGGACCGGCAGTAATTTTTGTGCACGGGGCCGGTTACCTTCAGAATGCCCATCAGTGGTGGAGCAGCTACTTCAGGGAATATATGTTCCACAACCTGCTTGTTGACAATGGATATACGGTTCTCGACATAGATTACAGGGGAAGCGCCGGTTATGGCCGCAATTGGCGCACCGGAATTTACAGGCAAATGGGAGGAAAAGACCTGAGCGACCATGTTGACGGTGCGCGCTGGCTCGTCGAGAACCATAGAGTATCGCCCGGAAAAATCGGAATCTATGGTGGCTCTTATGGTGGGTTTATTACGCTTATGGCCATGTTCAAACATCCCGATGTATTCGCAGCCGGGGCGGCCCTCCGTTCGGTTACCGACTGGGCCCATTATAACCACGGATATACCTCTAATATTCTGAACACCCCCGTTGAAGACAGCCTGGCTTATGTGCGGAGTTCGCCTATTTATTTTGCCGATGGGCTGAAAGGCGCCTTACTGATGTGTCACGGCATGGTTGACGACAACGTTCAGTTTCAGGATATCGTGAGGATTACCCAGCGGCTGATAGAACTGGGAAAAGAGAATTGGGAACTTGCGGTTTATCCTGTTGAACCGCATGCTTTTACCGAACCATCGAGCTGGGTTGACGAGTATAAACGTATTTATAAACTTTTTGAAGCCAACCTGAAAAAATAGCTATTTCAACAGGTAACTATTTTTTAGGTGTATCCGTTTTGCCCAGTAAACAAAAGGCGTATCGGCAGCAGCAACCAGCCATTTCAACAAATAGGTGGTCAGCAGAATTTCGATCAGAATTCCGGTTTCGAATACGCCCAGGAAGGCAATGGTTACGAATACTGCACTGTCGATCAGCTGCGAGACCATTGTGCTCAGGTTGTTACGTATCCACAAATGATGATGGTGTGGGAAGCGCGATTTCCAGAAATGAAAAGCCCAAACGTCGTGCCTCTGCGAAATCAGGTATGCTATAAGGCTGGCCAATGCTATACGGGGCATCAGACTGAAAATGGTATTCAGGGATTGATGGGTTACCCCTGAAAAATCGTCGCCATCGAGGGGACGGTACAACAAGGCAAGGTTCATCAGTAACGTCATCGAAATCAGACTGAAAAACCCGATCCAAACGGCCTTTCCAGCCTCCTTTTTTCCATAATTCTCGGAAAGGATATCGGTTATCAGAAATGAGGTAGCATATACCACATTCCCAAGTGTAGCCGAAAAACCGAAAAGTTCGATGGTTTGAACAACCTGAATGTTTGCAAGGATAGTTGAAACCGGGATCCACATGATGAGTCCCCATTTTCCAAAAAGCCGATAGGCCAGAATTATCAGAAAAAAATTGGCCAATATTTCGATCAGCCAGAATAACTCATTGTTCATTTTTTTCATTTTTTAGCCGCAGGGTGATGGAACCTGCGGACAGTGAAACATTTTTTGTTTAAGGGCGCAAAG
>CAZMDP010000488.1:0-2814 GCA_964565015.1 uncultured Prolixibacteraceae bacterium
GATTTTCAGCCCGAAATGTCGGCCCCAAAAGTGAAAGACGCCATTGTGGCCGAACTGAACAAACAATCGGCCGATTTTGTGGTGCTCAACTTTGCCAACGGCGATATGGTTGGGCATACAGGTGTGTACGAGGCCATATACAAGGCAGTTACAGCTGTCGATCAATGTGTTAAGGAGGTGGTCGAAGCTGCCCGGGCCAATGGTTACGAGGTGCTCATCATTGCCGACCATGGCAATGCCGATAATGCTGTAAACGAAGACGGATCGGCCAACACGGCACATTCACTCAATCCCGTACCCTGCATTTATGTAGGCGATCGGACTGGTGTGAAATTGCAGAACGGAATTCTTGCCGATGTTGCCCCTACTCTTATCAATATTATGGGGCTCGAAAAACCGGCCGAAATGACCGGAAAGGTTTTGATTGAAGCTGTATAGATGGTTGAAATTGGCCGCACCATAGTCAGCAGGGATGTTTTTGAGGAATATTTTCTCTGCGATCTGCAACGGTGCAAAGGGGCATGTTGTATCGAAGGTGATTCGGGGGCGCCACTTTCACCCGGCGAAGCTGAAGCCATTGAAAGGGATTATCCACATTTTGAGAAATACCTTCCTGAACGGCATATTGCTGAAATCGAACGTCAGGGCTTTTCGGTAACCGATAAGGATGGCGATACGGTAACACCCCTTGTGGATAACCGTCAGTGTGCCTATTCTTTTTACGACGGTAACAATATACTGAAATGTGCCATCGAAAAGGCATTTTCCGAAGGAAAGACCTCGTTCCGGAAACCGGTTTCCTGTCATCTTTTCCCGATTCGTATTACCGAATATAAGCGGTTCGACGCAGTGAATTACCAGCAGTTGGATATTTGTAAAGCCGGCCGCGAATGTGGAAGGGCAATTAAATTACCTCTTTACCGGTTCCTTAAAGAACCTTTAATCAGAAAGTATGGCGAAGAATGGTATCAACAGCTGGAGGCAGCGGCAGGTTACCTTATGGCGGGTGAGACTAAGCCCGGCAATTAATTCTGTGGATTTTCTAAAATTTCAATATTCGAATATTGCCATAATTCACAACTTAAGATTATAATACAAGATGAATTCCCTTAAAAGCACCGTTTCTAATTTTGGGAAAATAATTCCTGTTTTGAAAACGACTTTGAAAAGCTCATTTTTTAAATATTTCTGATAATCAGTGTTTTGTGTTATATTCGTATGCGTGGCACGCATGTTGTCTTAATTATTGCGACGCTTTAAATGATGAAAAAAGAATTTACAAACAATTTAAATACAAAACAGTTATGAAAAATTTAGTATCAACTTTCGCAATCTTAGTTTTCTTTACCGCTTCGGTAATTGCTCAACAAAACCAGAAATCGCACAATGTAACCATCGAAGTTCCCGAAGTTGCTATGATAGGTATAGCCGGTAACGACGCAGTAAATTTAACAGTAGCCAAACCGGAAGTAGCAGGAAATGCACTTTCGTTTGCCGCAACAAACAATAGCCTGTGGCTCAATTTTACTTCTGTGGTAGCCAATTCAAATTCAACACGCAAGATAACTTCGGCCATTACAAGCGGTAACCTTCCAAGTGGAGTTTCACTAAAGGTTGCAGTTGGTGCTTATTCAGGAAACGGAAAAGGCAATAAAGGTACTCCGGTTACAGGTCCTACCACCATAACAAGTTCGGGTGTTGATGTGGTTACAGGGATCAAGAGCGCTTACACCGAAAGCGGCAGCAACAAAGGGTTTCCACTTACCTATTCCCTTAGCATGAACGATACAGATGCCGATTATTCATCTCTTGTTTCAGGAAGCTATTCTCTTACAGTAACATACACAATAGTTAGTCAGTAATTCAGTTGATTTGGTTTTGAGAAAGTGCGCCGGTAATATTCCGGCGCACTTTTTTTTGCCCATAATTGGTTTGAAGGTTCATTGATAAACAATTTGCCTGTTACATTATCATGTATGCTTGTTCCGATATTTCGTATTTTTTCTGTTATACCGTTGTTCTCTGATAAGTTATTAATTTGTAATACGCATAAAATCAATTAGATAAATTTTGTCAGGCTTTTTGTATCCAATTCATTCAATTGTCGTATCCATTAATGAATATGCCTGATAAGATGAAAAAAATAAATTTCTTCATAATAATATTGCTGGTGCCTTTTTCGGTACTCTCGGGCAATTCGGGGTCAGTCAGTCACAAGGTAAATGTTTCGATTCCCAAAGTAGCACTGGTAAATATTGCCCATAGTTCAGTTACAAGCGGAAGTTCATCCATCCACACTCCCATATTTCAGAATGGTAAATCAGAAGGTTATTGGATCAATTATTCATCAATTATTAATGGCGATAATTCTTCCAGGTCGGTTATGGTTGCGGTTTCAGGGGAACTTCCAGAAGGAATTTATGTTTTCGCAAAGGCTACTTCCTATCAGGGCAAAGGGAATGGTAAAACTGGTATCCCATTAGAAAGGGTAAAACTTTCTGAAAATCCGCAGCCTCTGATTACCGAAATCGGAAGTTGTTATACCGGTACCGGACCAAACAACGGGCATATGATATCATATGAGATTGTAACAAATAATTCGGAAATGGTCCATAACTTCAACGACATTATACAGGATATACGTGTGGTTTACACCTTGACCGACTGAAAGCCGTGTAATATAATTGCGCTGATATCTCGAAGTTGTTTTTTTCAGATCAGATGAATGAAATTTGGAAGGAATAACTATTTTTACACGGTCGAAGTTTTTAAAAATCAATGTTATAAAGGGCGCAAAACTTTTAAAGATGATAA
>CAZMDP010000489.1:0-2811 GCA_964565015.1 uncultured Prolixibacteraceae bacterium
CTTTCAATTTAAGTTGGTACGTTATAGGTTTGTTTAGGTTTCTGTTCGTAAATTTGTTGTTTACAAAATATAAGCACTATGGAATACCCGCGTATCATTCAGCTTCATGTAAGTTTTACCGGTCCGGTAATTCTTAAAGGCGAAAACCAATATATCCTGGTCGATACCGGCCCCGAAAAGAAAATGAATGAATTGCTCGAACAATTCAGGTTTCACCGGATAGAGGCCGAAAAAATAAGTCTGATAATACTTACCCACACCCATTACGACCACACAGGCAACCTATCGGAACTGAAAGAACTGACCAGGGCAAAGGTGGTTGTAAACCGCCGCGAAGCTGAATGGCTCAGGACCGGGCTTATGCCCATTCCCCGGGGCACCAATATTTTCAGCCGGATGATTGTTGGATTGGGCGATTTTCTGATGCCGGGCTATGCATCGCCACGGCCATTCGATGCCGATATTTTCGTGGATGATGAAATGGACCTTTCGCCCTGGGGTGTAAATGGTAAAATTATTCATACTCCGGGGCATACCGAAGGGTCGCAATCGGTGATAATAGGTACACACGGCATTACCGGCGATTGTTTTTTCAATGTAAAAGGCATTGTATTTCCACCGTTTGCCAACAACCCGGCCCAATTGCTCGAAACCTGGCAAAAACTGTTCGATATGGGCATTGAAACCATATACCCGGGGCACGGTCCACGATTTAGTGCCGACAAAGCAAAGAAAGTACTGGATAAAAGGATTACGAAGAGGTAAGATATATCGGAGTCCGCATATTACCTAAGCTCGAGGGTAGTAGTTCCTATATTGTTTCCATCGGCAAATACATCAATGGTGTACCTTCCGGCCATAAAAGGTTTCCCCTCGTTGTCCCAGTAGATCGCCACAGGCAATTCGTTGCCTTCGTAATTTACCTCGCGCATGGCCGAATATTGGATACGCAGGTCTTCGAACTGGAAGAGATGGTCGGGCGATTTGCTGAGCAATAGCTGGTCGGGGCGCATAATACGGACGTAAATGTTTTTGGCCCCTCGGCGGGCGGTTATGTTTCGGTTAAGTGTAAAATTTATCCTGATCATGGTGGCCCGGTTGGCTGCACTGGTTTCGCGGTCGCGGTTATTGACCCCAACGGCGACCAAGTTCGAGGCCTCCAACTGTGCTGCCCGTTGAAGGTTTTGTTCGAGTCGTTGTTTCTCCTGCGTAAGCTGTATATTTTGCGACTCAACCTGCCTCACCTGTTCTTTGACTTCAATGTTTTCGGCCATTAGTATCTGATTCCGCCGGTTGAGCGAATCAATCTGTACAATATAATTCCGCATAATGTCGCGGAGTGTGGTAACCTCCTGCTGATATCGGGTTATACGCTCGATACTGAGCCGTTTAGTCTGTTCAACCTCGAGCAGCAGGTCTTTAACTTTGGTCTGTGCAATATAAAGCTGTTCGTTGATGGTGTCGTTCTCAGTCTTCAACGAATCATAACTCACAATAATCTGCGAAAGTTCAAGCTGAATAGAATCCTTTTCGGCCGATAATTCTCCGATAATTTGCCGGTAATCGGTCCGTTGCATGAAAAACATGACTAGCAAAACAACCAGTACAACCGAAAGAAAAATAACGATCAAATTATTCCTTCTGTCTTTTGGCGTAGCTCCTAAAAAATTTTTCTTATTCCCGTTATCTGCTTCCGACATATTACCCTTGTTGTAATGTTTCCACGCAAAAATACAATTTTTCCGCTCACTAAGGTATTATTTGCTAATACAAAAGGCCGAAAATCCACAGTGGCATGATGATGTCGTACCTGATTTCATTATCATTATTCCAATAAAATAGTATATGCCTACGAAAAACGTTAAACCTTAAAAATATAACCAAAAAAATTGTGTCCTTCGTGTCTTTGAGGGAAAGTATTTTTTTAAAGAAGCCCACAAAGCCCCAAAGAGCACAAAGTTTTGGGAATCCTGATATTCATCAATGCATTGACATAAATTGTAAGAAAACTTGTCATTGGATTGATAAAAAAGCAGCTTCCGTTGACTTAAAATCCGCCAAATTTTAAGCCCAGATAAATTGTCCGGGGCGACGATGGTCCATACATAAATGCCGGATCGCGGTTAATTCCGGTGTCAAAATCATTTTGGAACGAATTGAATACGTTTCGGGTACCCCCGTTCACCTGCAATTTTACCAGTTTCGAAACAGCAATATCGTAGCTCAGTTTAATTCCGGCATCGAAAAATGAGTTCGAAATTACGAGGGTTCCCTCCTCAGGGTTATCAATGCGTGGCCCGAAATAGGGAACCAGCATGGGGCCGGTATAGTTTGCAGTTGCTGCCATGCTGAACCCCGATTTTGTAGAATACGACAACGATGCGTAGCCATACCTCGATGGTGACCTGAAAAACCGTTTTTCATCAAATTCCTGTGGTTCCTCAAACTCGCTTTTCTGAATGGTGAAACCGCTTTGCAACTGAAGCCTTCTGGTGGGCGAAGCATTGAATTCGAAATTTATTCCTCTAACGCTTGCTCCTTCTTCGGCGTTCATGCGGGTGTAAATAACCACGCCGTCATCGTCGGGGGTACCATACTCATTGGCAAAAGGATTTTTTAACCGGGTAACAAATCCTTCTACCAGGAACTGGTATTGCCAGTAAAGGGTTTGCTGCAATAAACTGAGTGAAGCATTGAAACTATCAGACGATTCCTGTTTAAGGTTTTCATCATTTCGGTGTAATACCTGCCGTGCCCCTGAAGTTTCGATATGCAGGTCTTCATCGAATATTTGTGGTGCCCTGAATCCTC
>CAZMDP010000490.1:0-2804 GCA_964565015.1 uncultured Prolixibacteraceae bacterium
ATTGAGGATGAAACAAATAGTAATATTAGCAATCGTTCTGCTTGTGCAACATACAATAGCACAGGATATAGTTCGGTTCACCGTGAAACCTCAGAAAGGAGCTGGCATTGCCCCTATCTGGGTTTCGCTCGATGGGATTAACTACAACACCGATCAGGGTCGGTTAGCCCTTTTTGAATCAGGATCGCCGCAGAGAGAGGTCCCCTCTCAGCTCGAACCTGGAAATTCGGCTAAACTTTGGTTTGTTTTCGATAACAGTGGAGCGGAGAAAACCTATATCATCCGCAGGGTAACAACCCCGATGAATAATGAAACACCGGTTTCCTTCAAGCTGACAGAGCAGGGTACTGTTCTGTCGAGGGCGGGTAGCCAGGTATTGAGGTACAACCATGCGGAAGTTTTTCCACCCGAAGGGGTTGACATGAAATTTCTCAGGGCCGCCTTTATTCATCCGCTGTGGTCGCCCGGAGGCGAGGTACTTACCCGTATTCAGCCCCCCGACCATTACCACCATTACGGAATATGGAACCCGTGGACCAAAACCACTATCGAAGGCCGCGAAGTCGATTTCTGGTACCTTATTAAAGGACAGGGAACGGTGAAATTTGCAGGCTATCTCGATGCCCTTCAGGGTTCAGTCTTCGCCGGATTTAAGGCACTACAGGAGCATGTATATTTTGTAGAACGAGGCCGTGAAAGGGTTGCCATTAACGAAGTATGGGATGTTCGTGTGTGGGAAACCGGCGAAAAGGGAATTACGGTGGTTGACCTCACCACCACCCTGAATACACCCCTGCCTGAAGGAATTATGTTGGATGCATACAGATATGGTGGTGGAATTGGTTACAGGGCTACAGAAAAATGGCATAAAGACAACAGCACTGTACTCACATCCGAAGGAAAAGCCCGTGCCGAAGCCGATGGAACTAATGCCCGCTGGTGCATTGTCGAGGGTGAGTCGTCAGTTGAGGCCGGCCGTTCGGGTATCCTTTTCCTTAGTCATCCTGCAAACCGGATGCACCCCGAACCCATGCGCGTATGGCCTCTCGACGGCAACAGTGGCAGAGGCGATATGTTTTTCGAATTTTGTCCTATCCGCCACAACGATTGGAAACTTGATCCGGGACAAAACTACTCCCTTAAATACCGTATGGTGGTTTTCGATGGAATGATGACGCCCGAAATGGCTGAAAAACATTGGAAATCGTTTGCCAATATGCCCGTAATAAGTTTCTTACCCTAATATTATCATCATGTTTAAAAAGATTCTGTTTCTTATTTCGGTTTTATACATCTTTTCAATCGCACAATCAACGGCACAGGCCACCTTAAAAGCGGTCAAACATCCATCAAAAATCGATGTTTTGATCAATAACAACCTGTTTACCAGCTATATATTTTCTCCGGAAGAAAAGTATCCCTTCTTTTTTCCGGTCAACGGTCCATCGCAGGCAACGGTTACCTCAATGCGAAACGCCAACTATCCGCACCACAGTTCGCTCTTTTTTGGCTGCGACATGGTGAACGGCGGTAACTATTGGCAGGAAGGCCTCGACAGAGGACAGATCATCTCTCTGCGGGCCGATATTCTTCAATCAGAAGGCGATAAGGTAATTATCGAAAATGAGTGTATTTGGACAAGGCCAGGGGCAGAGGCACCAATCAAAGACCTCAGAAAAATTACTATAACCGCACAGTCGAGGCAGATTTTCCAGATCGATTTCGATATTGTCATGGAGATGTTGATGGATGTAACCATCAAACGAACAAACCATTCGCTTTTCAGTGGTCGCATGGATGCCGATCTGGCAGTAACCAACGGTGGTACCATGATCAATGCCGAAGGCGAAACCGGCGAGAAAGGTACATTCGGAAAAGCTTCGGCCTGGATCGACTATTACGGCACCCGTATGGGGAAAACCGAAGGAATGGCCATTATGCAACACCCATCCAATAAATGGTACCCTGCTCCGTGGTTTACCCGCGATTATGGGTTCTTCTCGCCCACACCCATGTATTGGCCCGAAGACCTTGAAAAAGGTACACAACTTAAAAAAGGAGAACAGGTAAAATTACGCTATCGTGTTCTGGTACATTCAGGAAATCATAAGGAGGCCGATATTGCAGGGCAATTTGAACGATATATGAAAGAGTAGTTGGAGAGAGTAATTAGCGGCAGTGGGCAGTAGGCAGTGACTAAAAAGGTATAGGTATTTTGCGGTAGCGGCACCGGGCAGTTGGCAGTCAGAAAAAAGCAACCCCGATTTAATTGGGGGTGTCCCGAAATCAGACGGTAAAGGCGAAGGCAGAGCCGCATAGTAGGCAAAAACGCAGCCCATATAAGAAAAGGCGCATAGCGCCAAAATTATGCAGAACAAAAGCATCCACCTTTCACCAGCACTGTTCTTTGAAATTAATAGAGGCACATGCAACTCCGGAGGAGTTGCATGTTTATAGAACAAAGGCACCCCTATATACCTGCACCGTTCTTTGAAAAGCCAGGTTTGACTAAGCTCTGTAAAACCTGAATGACGATTGTTGGACAACTCCGGAGCATTGGCATGTTTATGGAACTAAAGCACCCTCCTCTACCTGTACCGTTCATTGAAAAGCTATGGCAAATATACCGGCATATGCTAAAGGTCTGTATGAACTTATTCCAGAGCTGCCTATCTGTTAGGATTAGATTATGGCGCATAGCGCCGAAAGTAGGGTAGAACCAATCATCTCTCTGCCTGCCCGCGCCGCTCATCAACGCGCGCGCCAGCACGGTTACTTCCGAACTGGCGGGCAGCGGGATGATA
>CAZMDP010000491.1:0-2801 GCA_964565015.1 uncultured Prolixibacteraceae bacterium
CCTTACCGAATCGCCCAATCTTTGCTGCAGGAATTGTGCCTGCTGTTTGATGAGTTGCCTGCGGTATTCTCGTCCAACACGGTTCCGGTAAGCCTCTATTAACGAATCGTTATACTGTATCCGCCTGCTTTCGACCAATTGTCGCCTTGCCTCCTCAAGCCTCAGTATCCTTCTGAAATCATCGGGCGATTGTACCATATCCTGAGGGATCGCGTCGAGCATCCTTAATGAATCGGGTAGTGTGTAAATACCTTGGGTAAAAAGGCGCATTCCCTGCCCTTCGGGAATCAGTTCTATTTCCTTTTCCATATTCTGAAGCAATTCGCCCGGAACGGTAATAGGCCTTCCGGTAAATTCCCTTTCTACCTGCTGGTATAGCACACGGTTTCGGTCAATAATATAACTCACCGGAACATACCCCGGAACATTAAGCGAATCGGCTGTTTTTTCTGGAAGACGGAAAACAAACCTGAACCCTTCGTCCATACTTCGTTTTCGCGAATACTTTATAAGCGTATCGATAGGTTCGTTCTCTATAAAACTGATGAGCCCTGAAAGCTGCCTCTGAGCAACCGGGTCGGTAAAATGCCAGTCGCTTCCGGCCGAAAGGTACCTTTTTAAAAGCAGTAAGTTATGGTCAAGCGAATCGACATGGTTAATCGACTGAGCCGATGAAAACAATGATGAAAAGATTAGGGTTAGCACTAAAATTATGCTTCTGAGCCTCATAAAATTCATTCTTCTTTGCTTTGAAACGCAAATTTAGCGGTTATGGTATGAAAAAATGAATTACACATTTGAAAATTGCCGATTTAATAATGGGTTAACAGGATGATAAATACAATTCAGTGTAATTTAAATTGAATGATCAAATTATATGCTTTCTACATATAGTTGTGTAGCCTCAACTTTTGTTACCCTGATTTCTTTGCCTTTGTCGATGAATGCACCCTCGGTAACTGCATCATAAATTTCGCCATCAATTTCGACCTTCCCGGCGGGACGTAAAACCGTTTTAGCTACGCCTGTTTTACCTTTCATGAGCAACAACGAATTGTCGATGCTGATAAACCCTTCCTCAACATTCTGCACCCTTTGCAAAGCAAGGTTACGGAAAGGCCCGTGGTGTGCCCCGAAAATCCGGCTTCCGGCCCATAGTGAAAGCAGAAATCCGCCCGAAACGCCTGCAACTACGGTAAGCACAGCTGTTCCGATCCGACTGAGGTTTACATGCTGAAAATCGAATACCACATTATCGATAAGGCTCAGGGTTAATCCGGTAAAGGCCAGTACAATTCCAATTACACCCGATATTCCGAACCCCGGGATTACGAAAATTTCAATCAGGATGAGTATTATTCCCGTTAGAAACACCAGAATTTCCCAATGCTCGGCGAGCCCTTCGAGATAGAGCGGGGCAAAATAAGCAACTGCGGCCACAATGGCCACTCCCAGTGGAAAGCCAATTCCGGGTGTCTGCATTTCGAAATATATACCACCGATTATGGCCATAATGAGCAGCCCCGATACAACCGGATGAACCAAAAAGCCAATAATCCGTTCAATCCAGGTTGGTTTATATTCAACTATGGTGGCATTCTCCATTCCAACCTTTGCCAATACTTCTTCAACTGTTTCGGCAATACCTTCGCAAAATCCATATCTGATGGCTTCCGAAGGGGTAAAGGTCAAAACTTTTCCGGTATCAATAATTCCTTTGATATACACTGATGGATCGACCATGGCCTCTGCTATAACAGGGTCGCGCCGCCATTTGTAAATCGTATCGCCATTTTCGACCACTGCTTTTTTACCCTGCGCCTCGGCAGTTGAGCGCATGATCGAACGGAAATACGATTGATATTTGTCGGGCATGGCAGCACCGGTCTGGTTCACTACGGTAGCCGCTCCAATGCTACCACCTGGCCGCATGTAAATGCTGTCGGCAGCTATCGAGATTAATGCCCCGGCCGATGCAGCATTGTTATCGACAAATACTACAACAGGTATCTTGCTCTGAAGGATCCGTGTTCGAATCGAATCGGCATCTACCACAGTGCCTCCATAAGTGTTCATGTGTATCAGGAACAGATCGGCACCTAACGAATCGGCCGCCTCAAAGGCCTGACGGGTTTGCCGCCAGATGGCCGGCGCTATTTCCTGTTTGATGTTTAGCTTATAGACAAGTTTTTTACCGCTCTCTTCGCCATAAACAGTAATTATGGCAAAGTAAAGCAACAACATGGTTATAACTTTTCTGTTCATAATGCAGGATATCTTTTAGAATAGCAACGGCGAAGTTAACAATTATTGTTGTCAATATGGTTTAAAAACAATCTTCCGGTCAATTTGAAACGGATGGTTTATGCTATTTTTATACCTTTGCTGATCGATTAAAAAAAACAACATGATACTGAACTCTTTAACAGCTATTTCGCCCGTTGATGGCCGATATCGCGATAAAGTAGAAAATCTGAGCGCGTTTTTCAGCGAATTTGCCCTGATCGGATACCGTGTGGTGATCGAGGTTGAATATTTTTTATCGCTATGTGAGATTCCACTGCCGCAGCTTCAAAAATTTCCGACCGATAAAATTGACGTGGTTAAAGATATTTATGTGCGTTTTTCGCTCGAAGACGCTATGCGGATCAAAGAAATCGAAAGTGTAACCAATCATGATGTAAAAGCAGTTGAATATTTTTTAAAGGAAAAATTTGATCAGCTGAAATTAACTGAATTTAAGGAGTTTATCCATTTCGGACTTACTTCACAGGACATAAACAATACTGCTTTAACGCTTT
>CAZMDP010000492.1:0-2800 GCA_964565015.1 uncultured Prolixibacteraceae bacterium
GATTATCGGGTGTTGCAAACACCAGATTGGTATCAATAGTTATCCGTTCGGTTTTATCTATATCTAAAAGTGAAATCCGGGTGAACCCTGCAAGCAATACCTTTGTAAGCGATTCAGGATTAACCGGCGTATATTTCGACAATGTTGTTACGAAAGCATCATCGGGGTTTTCTCCATTGACAGGGAACTTCTTTCTGATGATCCGCCCGTTGGTCTTTCTCAGGCAAATCTCCCAATATTGGTTTCCTGTATTCTTCCATTTTTTTATCCTTACTTTCAATCTTCTCAGTTTCCCATTCACATGGTCGTTGAAAAAACTGAGCTCAGGAGTATCAAAATATTGTAGCGAAACGGAAGATTGTACCTCCCCATCGCGGTCAAGCAATTTATATCGGCTTTTACACGAAGAAAGCAGCTCTTGAATAGATTCATGCCGGATAAGGTATTTTAAAATTGTTCTGCTCCTGAACTGCGACATAATTACACTGCTTAAAGGCACAACCTCAAAACTGGTCAAAAGCCCTTCATCAATCGCTTCCTTCCGACTATAAACATGGTCATCAAAGCTATTCAAATAATTATCAACTGCTTCGTCCTTGAAATTCATCAATCGCTTTAACTTTTCTTTCAAATAATTCAATTTCTTAAAACGGACTGCAAGATACAATTTAATGCAGAAAAAACAGGGGCTTTTTGTAAGAGATACAGCACAAAAGTGTTCCTAATCGTACATTAAAATCATTTTTTCATAAAAAATGATTCGCACAACTTGTACGTACAAGTTGAATTTCTATATTTGTATTGCCTATTTGATAAACATGGAATTACCACTCTATAAGCAAATACAGGAATTACTGACCAAAAAAATACAACAGGGCGATTACCGGGTTGGCGACTATCTTCCTTCCGAAAATGAATTGTGCCGGAAGTACAGTATAACCCGTACTACCGTGCGAAAAGCTATGGACGAATTGCAGCGCAATGGTTTTATTGAACGGCATCATGGAAAAGGAAGCATGGTTATCGAAAGGAGAAAATCGCTCGGATTGCTCAACGTAAAAGGTTTTTCGGAAGCTGTGGGGCAAAATGTGGAAACCATCATGTTGCAAACACCTGCCATAAGAAAATGGCCAGATGTTTTCCCATTTTCGGTCCCCGAAAACCAACGTCTGAAAGAATGTATTCATTTTGAAAGGCTTCGATGTGTCAACAACGAACCTGTAATGCTCGAAAATAACTGGTTACCGGCACAGGAACTTCCGGGTTTTATCGGGAGTGAATTTGTTGACGGGTCGTTTTTCAAAACCCTAAGCCAACGATACCACACCGAGGTAATCGGGTCTGATCAGGAGCTCCGTGCATTACTGGCCGGCCAAAAAATCGCCGGGGCACTTGGCATATCTCCAGGCAGCCCAGTCCTTGAAATATCCATCCGATTTTCGACCAGCAACCCTAACCTTCAGATATACAGCCAATTGTATTGCAATACAGCTACTTATCCAATTGGAAACAGTTATTATCTGTAAAACCAAAACAAAACTACCAATGGAAAAAACAACAACACCGCGCAGGGATTTTTTAAAAGCTTCGGCATTTGCGTCAGCAGGTTTGTTGACAGGAAGCGCTCTTCAGGGTTGTAATAACCAGTCGGACCCGCAAAAAGGTTGCTATCAGCGCTTCCCAGAAATAAATATACCGGGGTTTAGAACAACCGAAGGCCCGTTTGGGCTGCTTTTTTCTCAAATGGGTTATGAGATCGGTTATCCGGTAAGGATTATCATCAGGGCGCCATCAGCCGCTTTTCTCCCGCAAAACCTTGAATGTCGGTTAACAGCTCTAAGCCAGCGAAAAGATTACACTGCGGGTATTGTCTATTGGGGCGAAATCTGGAAAAGCCACTGGTGGATAGCCGAATTCCCCGGAATTCAGGAAGAAGGGGAATGGTTGCTTGAGGTAACAACAGGGAACCAGGTTATTGTAAAGGATACCGGCCTCAAAACCGGAAAAAATATTCTTTGGGATCAGACTGTTGAACTGGCTGCTGCCGATATGCTCGAACGACGGGTACATTTCACCAAAGTGGGTGCAGGCTGGCAGGATGCGGGTACACTTTGGGTCGAAAGCCCGGCACAGAGCGCAATGGTACTTGCCCTTGAAGAACTTCTCGAGATTGCGCAGGAACAAATTCCGGCCGGGCTAGCCGAACGTATCATGAAACAAATCACCGTTGGCTGCGATTATCTTGTAATGCTCGAAAAGAAAGCGCGCGAACTTGGCTTTCCACCGGGATCGACTTCGCACGACCTGCATGGACACGAGAAGGATGTACTGCCCAACGATGCCGTAAAAGCGGCCATAGCACTCAGCAAAGCTGTCAGGCTTCTTCCCGAAAGCGTTGAAGCAAAAAAAACAACCTATCAAACAACCGCCTCTGCAATCTATAATTGGCTTACAACACAGGCTAAACCGGTCGGTGACTTAGGCCTGAGCCGGTTCCAAAGGGGAATTCCCGAAGAAACCGTGATCCCTCCCGACGAATGGCAAACCAGGGATTTGGTAAGCCTATGCTGGGCCTCGCTCGAGCAATGGAAGCTTGGCAATGAAACCGCCAAAGAAAAAGCTGTTGAATTTGCAGAAAAGATAATGGCCCGGCAAATATCTCAGGAAAATGCCGAAAACGGATATTTTGGTCATTTTCTCGAATATCCATCACTACCCCATAGCGAAAAATCATCGATACACGGAATTGTAAACAACCAATTTGGCGCCGACATTGGTGGCATATATCCCAATTACCTGA
>CAZMDP010000493.1:0-2797 GCA_964565015.1 uncultured Prolixibacteraceae bacterium
GAGTTGCTGTTCTGAATGCAAAATCGTCAAGAACAAGATTGCCATTCAAATACACCATCGAAGAACTCGAAAAACTTGGGTTACCCGAAGGGAAACCCGAATCGGGGCGCCTGATCGAACTATTGCGCGACGAACTAACCGGAAAACAAATGAAAGAAATCGAGAACCTCATCCAGTCTGAATTACCCGACCGACTTGAAAGAATCTCAAAAATGCTTGAATCACTCGACAAAGAAAACATGGCTGCAATCCTCGCCCGGCTTTTGCTGCCTTAAATTCAAGCTATGACCGGTACATACAGGATTGCTATTGTAATACTTAACTGGAACGGAGCCCATCTGTTTGAACGGTTTATGCCGTCGGTTACCGAAAACAGCAACATCGAAGGGGTTGGGATATTTGTTGCCGATAATGGTTCTACCGACCAATCGGTAAATTACATCAAAAAGAATTATCCCAAAATACATACGATTGAATTAGGGACCAACCATGGGTTTGCCAAAGGCTACAACCTTGCCTTGCAAAAAATTGAAGCCGAATATTTTGTCCTTCTTAATTCCGATGTGGAGGTAACCCCAAACTGGCTGGCTCCTTGCATCGATTTTCTGGATAATCACCCGAAGGTTGCCGCGGTTCAGCCAAAAATATTGAGTTACACCCACCGGAACCATTTCGAATATGCCGGAGCAGCAGGGGGCTACATCGATCGATGGGGCTTTCCGTTTTGCAGGGGACGTATCCTTTCGGTAACCGAAGAAGACGCCGGGCAGTACGACGATCCCGTTTCGCTAATGTGGGCAACCGGCGCCTGTATGTTCATACGTGCCAAAGTTTTCAAAGAATCGGGGGGATTCGACGATGATTTTTTTGCCCACATGGAGGAAATCGACCTGTGCTGGCGGTTGAAAAACCAGGGTTGGCAAGTCGGATTTGTGCCCACCAGTGTGGTTTACCATTTAGGAGGGGCTACCCTCTCCTATCAAAGTCCGCAAAAGGTATTTCTCAATTTCAGGAACAACCTGTGGATGCTGTTCAAGAACCTTCCAGAACGAAAATTGCTGCCTGTAATGTTTTTCCGAATGGTGCTCGATGGAATTGCAGCGCTGCATTTCCTTTCTGTAGGTCAGTTTTCGGCATTCGGGGCAGTATTAAAGGCACATAAAGCTTTTTATGGGTCAATAAAAAAGTTAACCGCTAAACGAAAACAGTTGCTGCTTAAAGTGGTAAAAGACAGACATCCCGAAATCTTTAACGGCTCGATGGTAATGAGGTTTTATCTCAAAAAACAGAAAAAATTCACTGATTTCAGATTCCATCCTCATTTGCAAAATCTGTGATACCCATTCTTCAAATTATTGATATGTTATTAAAGCCATATATATTTCTGTTTTTCAACTACATTGCTGCGGTGTGTTTTGGACAGTTCAGTTTCTACACAGAAACTTTACCTTTGAACTACGTATCTTATAAAACCACGACACCATTAATCATCGACGGTAAGCTGGATGAAAACAGCTGGCAGAATGCGCCCTGGACCGAAGATTTTACAGATATTGAAGGATACAATAAACCCAGACCTCTTCACCGGACAAGGGCAAAAATACTGTGGGACGACAATTACCTGTATATAGGCGCCGAGTTGGAAGAGCCCCATATCTGGGCAACGTATGCCGAAGACGAAACAGTAATATTTCACGAAAACAATTTCGAAGTATTTATTGATCCAAACGGAGACACGCATAATTACTGCGAGCTCGAAATAAATGCTTTGGGCACCAAGTGGGACTTAATGCTGGTAAAACCTTACCGCAACGGGGGACCACCCATCAATGCGTGGGAGATAACCGGATTGAAAAGAGGCGTTCACCTGGCCGGAACCATAAATAACCCTGCCGATACAGATACACTATGGACTGTCGAACTGGCACTACCCTGGAATGTACTGAAAGAAGCAGCCCCCGGCCGCAGAAAACCAAATCCAGGCGAGCAGTGGAGGATAAACTTCTCGAGGGTTCAGTGGCAGCTTGATGTGGTTGACGGACAATATGTGAAAAAAATTAACCCTGAAACAGGGAATCCATTCCCCGAATACAACTGGATATGGTCTCCTATGGGGGTTATTGACATGCATCTACCCGAAAGATGGGGTTACGTCCAGTTTTCAGCTATTGAATCAGGTAAAGGCATCGAGTCTTTTATTCCCATCCCTGACGAAAAAATCAAATTTGCCCTGCGTGAAATTTACCACTTACAAAGGGCTTATTTCAGGGAAAACCGACGATTTGCCTTATCCGAAAAAGAGTTGATGCCTGACGGTTTGCCTGATTTCGGATTTGAATTTAATCCCGTTTTTGAAGTTACCGCTTCCCGATTTCTGATACAAGCGGCCTCAACAGATGGAAAATCTATATGGAAAATTACAGAAGACAGCAGGATATGGAAGGAAGCAAAATAGGCGAAGGTGCTGCGCCCCGTCATTAGGCGGAGTGAAAAAAGCAGGTAGCGGCACCGGGCAGTTGGCAGTAAGAAAAAGGGAGAGGCAAACCCTGATTCAATCGGGGGTGTCCCAACTTCAGGCGGGAAAGGCGCATAGCGCCGACATTACGGTAGAAAAATGGCATCCCTCCCTTCACCACAACCTCGATTGAAAAGCAAACGCTCCAAACAGTTCAGAGTTCTCCCCCGATTAAGTCGGGGCACAGTTCTCAGTTTGACGGTTCGTTTAAAGTTTGAGGTTTAAAGTTTGAGCCTTCTCCGAAAAGTCCAAAACCCCAAAATCCCCTAAAAGGGACTTTGG
>CAZMDP010000494.1:0-2791 GCA_964565015.1 uncultured Prolixibacteraceae bacterium
TAGGAATCATTATCGTTAATCAGTTTTACCACCTGTAAAGGAACTTTAGATTTCACCTGAAGTTCGGGTAAATAGTGATGACTTTTTTTCAACCACTCGTCACGGTAGTTTTCATACACATCCTGAGCGTATATTCCGCTTATAGCGCAAATAAGGACTGAAAAAAGTATTGTCAATTTAAATCGAATCATTTTTATCTCTGTTTAGTTGCTTTCGGCTATTTTACACACCTGAACCCAATGGTCGATGCCCTGTCCATACCCGGGTACATCAGAAAATATTTTACGTGCGAATCGTATTTCTGCGGGCCTCCGGCTTTAATGCCATAAGGCGCTCCGGGCAGGTACCACCACGAACTGGGGGTTATCCAGCGGCTACAGCCACCGCGCAGGGTTACAAACCGGTTATACCCATCGAAACGTTCGCTTTCGTTCCATTCGAAAACTTCGTTGAAAATAAAATTTTCCTTCAGCGATTCTGCGGCCAGTTGCCATTCCCATTCCGAAGGAAGGCGCATTCCGGCCCATTGGGCAAAAGCCCGAGCGTCTTCAAGGCTCACATAAACCACCGGTCGATCGAGCAGGCTGTCGGGGCAGTTGTTGCCGTCCCAGTGCTTCAGAAAATTATCCTGAAAGCGGGGCTTAAATCCTGTCGATTTCAGAAATGCCTCGAATTGCCGGTTGGTTACCACCCGGGGCATTATGGCAAATGAAGGCAGGTTCTCCTGGTGGGTGTGGTTTACCTGTTGGGCACCCTCTTCGAAGGTTATCACCAGGTCGTGGTTGTGTTTTGCATCGCGGTTGGGGTAACATCGGCCTTCGCGCCAGATGTGCCTGCTGGTAAAAATTTGCATCCCTCCTTCAACCTGAAGAAGACTGGTTTTAAAATCAGGATTTTCAGTTTTTCTGTATGCGTATTTCAACGGTTCTTTCAGCGAAAGTTCCTGTATGTATTTATCGAATACCGGCAGCGGGGTTGAAGTTTCGTTTTGCTGTATTTTTAATAGTGTTTGAAGTTCATCGCTTACATGGGAAGTCTGCAGTAAACAACCAAAATGGTTCACCTTAATTTTAACATAGGTTTTTCCATTTTCGGAAAAAGGCAGTAATTCCTCTCCGTTCCATAAATCAAAGAATTTCCGGTTTTCGGTGTCCTGCACTTCAAAATTGAGGATTGTTGCTGTTTCGGAAGTATCGGTAAAATTGGTGATCACACTTCCGGCTGAATGCCATTGACTGGCCAGAACATCTTTATTGGCGACCGGGATAAAAGGTTTCCACTGGTCGGAGATGTATAATTCCCCATATTTTTTCCAGATGGCATTCATTTTCCGCAGCCACTGCCGGTTTGTGGCGTTCCATAGATTCATGGTCCCGAAAATGTTTTCCCACAACTGAATGCCCTGTCCGTTCATCCAGGCATGGGCGAGAATGGGTTTACGGTCAGTTTCCATCCTTTTGATGTAATGCTGCTTATGTGCGGGCATGAGCCATTTCTGGTGCGATAAATCGGTGTAATGGTACGGGGCGATTTCCTGCCCCCACGAACAGGTAATGGCATCGGGCCCGATCAAATCCTTAAATTCGGGCAGAATTTCGGACGAAAAGGCAACACTTTTTCCAAATTTTGCCATCTCTTGCCGGATCGACATTTCCGTTTCATAAATCGAGATGGAGCCTTTTGAACTTTTCCAGGTGTCGAGAAAAATTCCGTCGGCTCCCGTTTGGTTAACGAGTTTGGCCAGTTCTGCGAAATCGTGGTTTTCGGGGCGGCGGGTATCCAAATCCCATGGGTTATAGGTGAGGAAGACCTTTACCCCATTCCGGTGAAAATCGGCTACCACCTGTTTTAACCCATCCCTTCCGCCAGGCAGTGCATCAAAAAAATCGAACTGGTTTCGTTCGTCGATCCCGATATTGGGGTAGCTGTGCCATAGGATAACCGATTGCAGTCCGCCAAACTCTTTTTCCATGGTTTCACAGTAGCTGTCAACCAGGTATTCTCCTTTTTCGGGCGACCAGAACGTGTGGTCCCACATGAAAACAAAACCCATAACAAAGTTTTGGTTGTTCCAGGCAAGCTCTTCCGGTAAGGTTAATTGATTGTGCTCAGCCTGTGCTGCCAGATGGTCGTCTATCCTTTTCCGGATAAGTTCCCGGTTCGGATACTTTTTTGTTACCAGTTGAACATCTTTCAACATGACATTGGTTTGGGTTTCAATTGGTTTAAACCTTACCACGGGAGCTATGGCAAAACTGTCGGGGCTAAACTCAGGAATCCTGATTTTTTTGCTGAACGAAGACCAGTCATCGGATGGCTGAACTACCAAACTATCGGCTGCCAAAATTTTACGGCGTACCACATAACTTGTTTCTTCTCCAATGGTTTTTAAATCGAAATCGAAATAAAGTGTGAAGGGTACCTCCCCGGAATGGCTAATTCCTCTCACTTCGATTTCCTCGTTTGGTCCAAGTTTCAACTGGTAGGAGAATTTGTCGAAATGAATTTTTGTTTCGTCGCTGGCCGGAAATTCGCACGCCAGGTATGGCTCCTGCTTCCCGATGACGGAGCGGACTGTATCGCGGTAAGGCAAAATAGAATTATACCAGCTGTCCCATTGGTCGGGTTGGGGCGCTTTAATAAATGTGCTGTTGTAATCGAACCCCTCCATATAACGCCATGTTATATGGTGCCCGCTTGAGCCAAGGGTCCACTGAGAGTAAGGAAAAACGATTAAATCATTTTTCATCCGACAGGCAATGGCTGCCATGCACATCAGTATTATTGCAAT
>CAZMDP010000495.1:0-2790 GCA_964565015.1 uncultured Prolixibacteraceae bacterium
GTTGTAACGGCCAAAGGTAAAAGTGTTGAGATTTCGGTTTTCCTTGATAAACCTGTACCTGCAGAGCTTGAAGGAAGCGCCGGATTTAATCTCGAGTTTTTACCCTCGCAATATTGGGGCAAAACATATCTGGCCGACGGACGCCTCAACCGGTTTCCTCGCTATGTGGTTGGCAATTCCATAACCAGGCCCAACAGCGAAAAAATTAAGCAGTACAAGGGATATGTCACTTACGATGACAGGGGAACCGGCCGATTTGTAGATCCTCTCCCGCTTGAGACCGGCCACTCCTTTATTTTCGCACCCGAAGACCCCGAACGTAAAATTAAAATCACCTCTCACGATACCGACCTTATGCTTTTCGACGGACGTGTGCTGGCTCAAAATGGCTGGTATGTGGTACGAAGCCTATTACCAGCCGGGAAAACCGGTAAGGTTTTGACCTGGACAGTGGAACCAAATGCAATAAAAAATTGGATAAGAGAACCCAATATTGGTTTCTCGCAGGTAGGTTATCTCCCTTCGCAACACAAAGTATCTGTTATTGAACTCGATAAAAAAGATAAAATATTAAAACGCGCATCTATACATAAAGTAGGTTCCGATGGAAAATCAACAAAAGTATTCAGCGGAAATATTGTATCCTGGGGCGACTATTATAAATACCATTACGTGAAATTCGATTTTTCCGCTGTTACAAGCCCTGGTATATACTATATTCAATATGGCGATATTAAAACGAATAACTTTATTATTGACGATAGCGTTTACGACAAGATTACTGATGCTACCAGTGATATATGGATACCGATACACATGAACCACATGTTTGTCAGAGAAGCTTACAGGGTGTGGCACGGCGAACCCTTCAAGGAAGGTTACCGGCAAGCTCCGCCGAATACCGATCATTTCGACCTTCATTGGCAAGGCCCAACTACCGACACAAAGTATAAAGGACTGGAATTGATTCCCGGATTAAATGTGGGCGGTTTTTTCGATGCCGGTGATTTTGATATCGAGACCGGGGCAAACATTGGTGTGGTGCAAAATTTTGTTCAAACATGGGAGTATTTCAAACCCTTGCGCGATCAGACATTTGTAAGCCAGGAGCAACGTTATGTCGATCTTCACCGCCCGGATGGAACTCCTGATATTTTGCAGTTTATCGAACACGGAACCCTGCAACTTCTGGCACAGGCAGAAATAATCGGACACATGGCCCAAACCCTTTCAAATTCTGTGCTTTATAATTACCATCACCTTGGTGATGCAGCATCAATAACCGATGGCCTCCCCTATAATCCGAACCTTGGGCCATACGAAATAGCTGCTAACGGCCGTTCGAGTGGGGTTAAAGACGATATGTGGGCATTTACAAGCCGAAATCCGGGACTCGATCTTAGGGCTGCTACTATGTTTGCCGCTGCAAGCAGGGCGTTGAAGGGGTATAACGACAATCTTTCGGAGAGAGCTTTATTTCAATCAAAAAGATTACTGAAAGAAGCAACAGAATTACTTGCCGACCAACCACAAGATCGCCCCGACAGGAGAGGCGGAGCCGCAGATATTGCAACCAATCTCCAATTATACATTTCAACCGGGGAACAACAATATGCCGATAAATTTCTTGAGCTTTTATGGCCTGCACTCGACAGAAACGTTAGTTTAGTTATTTTGACGGCATTGCATGGAATCCCGCATCTGGATACATCCTTTAAAGAAAAGCTAAGACCCTATGTTGTCAAATACAAGGAATACATTGATGAACTCGAAAAAGACAATCCTTATGGGGTACCAATAGGCCTCGGTAACTGGGCCGGAGCTGGAGCAATAGTAAATTTCGGGACCACCGTTATTTTTGCCAACAAACATTTCCCCGAAATCATCGAAGCAAGCCATGCTTTTAAAGCAGCAAACTGGCTTTACGGATGCCATCCTTACCATAATTATTCTTTGGTGGCAACAGTGGGCGCCACTCGCCCCAAAGAAGTGTTTTATGGAAACAACAGGGCCGATTTTTCCTTTATTCCCGGTAATGTAGCTCCTGGTATTTTATTCAGAAAACCTGATCATTTTGAAAATTATGACGATTGGCCATTCTTATGGGGACAGAATGAAGGTACAATAGGTGGAAATACCAGTTATTTATTTTTCGGATCGGCATTTAAGAATTTATTAAAGTAAACAGTTTGTTTTTTGCCTGATAAAAAAATACCCTTTTATGCCAAATCATTTGTTAGTTTTGTGAAAATCAAAAAAAACAGATTATGAAATTAGGGCTATTAAAAGAACTGGGCGATGAAACCCGGGTTGCCCTTCTTCCCGAAAATGTAAAAAACCTTGTTGCCCAAAAGGTAGAGGTTTTGGTTGAAGAAGGTGCCGGGGAAAAGGCCTTTACAGCCAATAAAGATTATTCGGATGCCGGTGCAACAGTAACCAGCCGGCAGGAAATTTTTGAGCAAGCTGAGGTGTTGCTGCAAATTCAGCCACCTCAGGCTGGTGATGAAAAGAAACTAAAAGCCTCTCAGGTGTGGATCAGTGCATTTAACCCACTTTGGGAAACCAACCTCGTGAAGCATTTCCAGAGCAGCGGAATAACCACATTCAGCCTTGATTCAATTCCGCGTACCACCCGGGCACAGGCTATGGATATTCTCTCGTCGCAGGCCACGGTAGCGGGTTATAATGCAGTGCTCGAAGCAGCGCTCCTTCTGCCTACTTTTTTCCCCATGTTTATGACTGCGGCCGGAACCATAAGGCCTGCCAATGTTTTGGTACTTGGTGCAGGGG
>CAZMDP010000496.1:0-2785 GCA_964565015.1 uncultured Prolixibacteraceae bacterium
GAAACAGGGATTTAGGTGACTGCTGGCGCAGGCGATTATTGATTAGCCACGAATCCACGAATTTTTATAATGGAAATGGTGGCGAAATTAAACGAATAAAAGGTGAAATCACCATGTTTAGCAAAACACAAACCGGAATGAATAACTTTCCACATGGTGATTCCATCTGACCATTAAAAACAAAACAATTTATACAGATGAAATAATGGAGCCATCTCGTCAATGATTGGTTGTGTTTCCGGGATTCCTCTCTCCCCGCGTACTGAGAAATGCGTAATGGCATGTCCTGAGAACGGAATTAATCCGGCAATTTGGTTTGCATCAATAGCATGTGCTGCCAGATATTTTTTATCCAGGCCAACCATATAAGCGAGGTATCCGCCTGCCGACATTCCGGATACAAATATTAAAGCGTTGTTACCGCCATATTTTCCGATATTATTGAACACCCAGGCAGTGGCTGCTGCCGCATCCAGGATGGCCTCAGCGCTTCTTACAGCCGGGGACAAACGATAACCAACCCCGACAACTGCAACGCCTTTGTTCTTAAGATATTCAGGGATTTCACGTCTGCCACTGTTTAATCCGCCTCCGTGAAACCATACGATTGTCGGGTAATTCCCGATATTCGAAGGGTAATAAAAGTCAAGCACACATTGTGTCTGCATGTATTCATTATCCTGCATAATGTCGATGCTGTAATAAGGTATGGCGGTTTCTGTTTTATAGTCAACTTTTTGCTGAGCAAATACATTTGACATGATCAACACCAGGGATAGAATTGTTGCGAACCTTAATTTCATAAGTGCCGTTAAAAATGTTAATAATGGACGGAGATTCTGAGTTATTCCCCATGAGCACATTGTCAGCGTTTTATGCTTCATTTTTCAATAGTATTTTGTTTATGGTTTTCCGAAGGTATATATAGTACATGAGAATCATATAGGATGATATTCAGTTTACCATTCGGTTCGGAATGTTATGAGTTTAGAGAATAGTATACTCTTTGATTTTTAATTCCCATACGGTATTATCGACCTTTATCCAACCATACTTTTCCCCGTTTCTGAATCCAATATATTTTTCAGAGACATTAATGAAATTTGCTATTCCGGGACATCCAGTCGTACCGCAATTATAACCTTGAAGTATAAGTTTTAATGAATCTCCAACCGACCAGTTCAGGTTATCGTCCAGTATCGTTTTTTTGCTTAATGCGGCTGGATATTTATTTGTGTTCGATAAGGCGATCTGGAAGCCATTCTTAATTATGATACCTGACTCTGAACCATACCCTCCAAATATCAATTGTATTGGTGATCTATAGAATTTGATGTCAAATATCCCGTCATTATTTAAGTCTAGTGAATCTTCCCCTGCCCCGGAAATTATGATCTCCGGATTCAGTTTACTTATTACAAAATTTTTATTTCGATTTCCAATTAATGTAATGTCGCTACTTTCTTTTTTACACGACAATATGCATAGCAAAATAAAAAGGATGGTCAATGTTCTCATGATATTAGTTTAAAACTTAGGTCGTCATCAGGTTTTGCAATGTATCCGTCTAAACTGGTCGCTATAAATAATGATAACTTTCTCATTACTCTTTGTCAATTAGTCCTTTGTTATTTTCGTTTGGTTCAAATATCTTTAAAATTACATTGCCTGTTTTTTGCCCCGATTCAACGTATTTGTATGCTTCTGTAATTTGGTCTAACGTATAAAATCTGTCAATTACAGGCCTGAATTCACCTTTTTCGACAAGCTCTTTCAAAAATAGGATATCTTGTTTAGTGATAGACGGAATTGGAAACAAAAGTCTTTTGCCTCCCCAAAGTGGAGTGGTCAGTGCAAGAAATACATTTTCTGCGTTTTTTCCTAATTCGGTTGAAATATATTTTCCTTTTTCAGTGAGTAAAGGTTTACACTGGCCAAATGAACTTTTTCCAACTGCATCAAAGATGAAGTCAAACTTATCTTCCGTCTTTGTAAAATCCTGCGTTTGATAATCAATTACGGTGTCTGCACCGAGAGATTTCACCAAATCTGTATTTTTTGTATTGCAGACTGCTGTTACAATGGCTCCAAAGTGTTTCAATAATTGGACAGCAGCCGAACCAATAGCCCCGGTTGCACCATTGACCAAAACTTTTTGTCCACGTTCTACTTTCGCAGCCCTGATGTTTACCAGCGCATAATGAGCCCCTTCCGTAATCGCTGCCGCTTCATCAAAACTTATATGGTCTGGCATATTGATAACTGCATCGGTTTCAGCAATTGTCAGATATTCACCGTGCCCGCCAAAGGTTTTGTCATTGAAGCCAAAGACTTTATCTCCTTTCCTGAATGTGCTTACATATGGCCCGGTTTCTTCAACAACACCAGAAAACTCACAGCCTAATATTTGATATTTGGGTCGTAACAGTCCGCTCCAAAATCGTGAAACAAAATATTCGGCACTGCGAAATCCTGCGTCAGTGCGGTTTACTGTCGACGAGTATACCTTAAGCAATATTTCATTGGCCTTCGGTACCGGTCTGGGAACTTCCGTAAGTTTGGCAACTTCCGGCGGGCCATATTTTGAGTATACTATTGCTTTCATTATCTAAATGTTTTGTTGTTCGCTTTCTTTTATTGTTTTCTCTAATCGTGACTGTCGGGTTTTGTCTTGCTTCGCACTCATTATCCAACGCATTATTGCTTTTCTGTATGATGGGGCTTTTTTCATGAAAAAGTCCCACGCTTTTTTGTTCTCCCTGAATTGTATCTCATATTTTGAATC
>CAZMDP010000497.1:0-2778 GCA_964565015.1 uncultured Prolixibacteraceae bacterium
GATTTCAGGGCCGGTCGGTGGTGGTGGGAGCAAAATTCGGGCAAAGAGTGCGGGTTACATAAGTAAAATTGATTTTCTCCCGGTTTATCGACCGGGAGAAAATCGTTATCTTAAGCCAAAGTTGCTTCAGCGCGGTTTCCAGCAGCGTCGACTGCTGCAACCATTAAATTGGTAGCTCCCTCGGGTATCTCAATTTTAAACGGATCTTTCAGGTACAACTGTGGTTTGTGCGGCACCTCTCCTATTTTCTGGCCATCGGCCATCACTTCATACTTTACAATCGGGTCGTCGCCTGCATAGGCAGTTTGCCAGGTGAGCAGGTTCTTACCGTCGGTTTTCGTTTTCTGCAACAGGCGGGGCGGTACCAATCCTACTTTTGCCATCTGGAAATAGTTGGTTTTCCCTTCTTTTACCCCGGCAGCAAGTTGCTCTATTTTTTCCCTCTCCTCTTTCGACAGGCCATTGGGCTCAATCTGGCAGGCGTAATAGTTCTGTACCAGTTGGCATTTCATCGGGTCTTCGTCTATTTGCCCGATACCTATTATCAGTGTGTGAACTCCCGGTGTGGTAAGTGAATATTCAATCAATGGGCGACTTGGCAAACCTGGTTCACCCACTTTGCGGTAAACATGTTCAGGTTTGTTCGACCAGGTAGGTTCTTTGTGGTACATGGCAGCATCGGCAAAGGTCTTCATACCGATAATGCCTAGTCCTTTCGCTTCGGCAACCGGGATTACATTGTGCTGCATATTGAACATCAACCTGTCGTTGGCATTGATGGCAATCAGCATACCTTCGAGAATGCCCCACTCGTCCCGCTGAATCATATCGATCATGGCCGGCGGATTGTTGTGACCTGAGAAGCCGATATGCCTGATCAGCTTTTCATTCTTCGGGTTCATTCCGGTCAGGTTGGTTCCATCGCGCAAATCGCGCAGGGCAACCAACGCCCCGAAATTGCCATCCGGGTCAAGCGGAGTTTCGAGGCCTTCATAGAGTACATCAATTTCCTGCGTATTGTGCAGGGTATGAATCAACACCATATCGAGATATGCCCCTTCGGGGTACCAGCCCTGGTTATCTCCAAATATCTGGGTTAGCGATCGTTTTACATCGTCAACCGCACATTTTACCTCCTGTCCGTTCGACCAGTTGACCACCCCTTCCCTTTCGGGCCAGCCGGGTTTTCCCCAACGCATGGCAGTTTTGCTGGTAAGCCAGATGTTTTTCCTCAACTCTTCGTTATAACCAGGTTCACCGGGGATCAGGTTCAGCTTCTTGAATGCCTTGTTAAAGTTCAGCTGGCTCGGGCCATACAAGTTCGAAGTGTCGTAATAATTAATGCCCAATTCAAATGCCTTCAGGATGATTGCCACCGGGTCAACATCTTCGGGTGTCCATTGAATGGAAGCCTGTCCGCCTAAGCCAAATGTGGTAACCATAAAATCATGCTTGCCAAACTTCCTTTTCATGGGTGCGGGTACTTTTTCCACATTGCAACCGCCCATCGACATTAACGAAACGCCTGCAGTTGTGGCAGCCGAAACTTTGATAAAATTCCGCCTGCTGATCTGATATTTTACTTTGTTTGCCATACCTTTAAGTTTTTATGAGGCTAAATATAGTAATTTTCAGCAAGATATGAAAACAGGTTAGTGATCTCTTTTCATATAAAAAATTCAAAATAATTACTTACATTTGACATCAGCAATTAATTATCTACTTTAATGATTGTCACATTTGGATCAAAAGAAACAGAAAGGATATGGCATGGATTTTTATCACGGAAATATCCCTATGAGATTCAAGATATTAGCAGAAGAAAACTCAGAATGCTTAACAACTCTCAAAATTTAAAAGACTTAACAATACCACCCGCTAACCGTTTAGAAAGATTAAAAGGCAATTTTGATGGGTTCTATAGCATCCGTATCAATGATCAATGGAGAATTGTCTTTCGATGGGAGAATAATATGGCATATGAAGTACGAATTACAGATTATCATTAAAATACAAATATGGAAAAATTAAAAAACATACATCCGGGAGAAGTTCTTATTGAAGAATTTCTGATACCATTAAAAATTTCAGCATACCGAATGTCAAAAGACATTGAAATTCCGCAAAACAGAATTTCACAAATAATAAAAGGTAAACGTAGCATAACTGCTGACACGGCCATGAGATTTAGTATATATTTTGGTACTAGTGCAAAATTCTGGTTAGGCCTTCAGGATGATTTTGATATTGAAGAAGCGAAAGAGGTTAAAAATGATATCTATTCCCGTATCAGAAAATACAAAAACCAGCCTTCAGTAAAGTACCATTAATAAAAAACCCCGGTAGTGAAACCAGGGTTTTTAAAATATTCTACTTGAATATATTCAATCAAAGCTGCTTAAAGAAATCGTTTCCTTTATCGTCAACAATAATAAAAGCAGGGAAGTTTTCGACCCTGATTTTGCGGACTGCCTCCATGCCGAGTTCCTCAAAATCAACCAGCTCGACAGACTTGATACTCTCTTTGGCCAAAATGGCAGCCGGTCCTCCGATAGAACCGAGATAAAATCCGCCATACTTTTTACAGGCATCGGTAACAGCCTGGCTGCGGTTGCCTTTGGCCAGCATAATCATAGAGCCGCCCATACTCATGAACTGATCGACATACACATCCATCCGTCCGGCGGTAGTTGGCCCGAAACTGCCTGAGGCCATTCCTTTGGGCGTTTTTGCCGGTCCTGCATAATACACCGGATGTTTTTTGAAATATTCGGGCAT
>CAZMDP010000498.1:0-2776 GCA_964565015.1 uncultured Prolixibacteraceae bacterium
ATACCCTCCCCGATCGGCGGGTACCCAAAGCCATTGCCCCCGTATCGACTACCAGGTCGTTTTTTCCGAAAAAGAAAAGCTTACTGGCAATAATCCACAATGCACTGATTTTAAAGCCTGGTTTTGAATTGCCCGAAATAACAACCAGAGAATTGTTGATAACCACGCGGCCATCGGGATTATCGATATCTACCGTGCAGTTTAAGGCCTTGATAAATGGCGAATCGGGGCTTTGCACCTCAAGACCGGGCAATACATCGGGTTTGTTTTTGCAATCGATTATGGCAGCAGTGAGGTTTCTGAAAGCACCATACAACGGGTTTGCCGCCAACCCAGTACCCAAACCGATCAGGTTCATGGTTATGTTCATAAAATAATCGAGGCGTTTGGATGCAAGCGAAGTACCACCAGCAGGACATGCAATGCGGATAAATTTCTCAATTACGATCTTTTTCTTCGACAGTTCTTTTCTGATTTCATCGATGAGCTTATCAAGTTTGCCGAAATAATCGATCGGGTATCCGCCCCTGAGAATGGAAATTTCGGTTGAATTAAACCCGGATACACCCTGGCTGTTGCAAAAACGGGAAAGAATTTCACTAACAAGTCCGCCACGCGAGGTAGTTATCAGGTGGAGATTACAACTTGTGGGCAAGGCCTTTATCAAATCCAGGACATTTTCCAGAGGGTTTTGGGTGAGTGTCCGGTGCTGGAAGGCCAGTATTCTTCCATCGTAAGTATCGCGGATATAGTTCATAAAATCGGTACCCTGTGCTTCGCCAAAAGATCCCGAAATCGACGACGCTGTGCCATGAATCAGCAAAAGATATGGGCGCGGACTGTTGTCGGGGGTAAAGCTATGCAGCCGGAAATCACTACCAAGCGTAAACAGCCCGATTTTCCCATCCAATTGTTTATCCTCCAACTTTTCGGCCAGTTTTCGCACTTCACCCTTTGCAATTTTCTTCGAGAATATATTAATAACCTTTAGTAATACTTTTCCTGCCAGTGACCGGTCGGCACCGCCCGAAGAAATTTCGAGCGGAAGTTCAAATGCGCCATCCTGTGTACGCTTTGTTGACATCAGCAGTTCAGGGAAAAGGTCGTCGATGGTGTCGGGATTGGCAATCCAGGTTGTATCATCATCAAAAATGAACTCTATTACCTGGTCTTCTTCAAATCTGATTTGATGTTTTTGTGCTTTGTCCCTGGCCCTTTGTCCTACCTGGTAAGAATGAAGCAGGGTGAGGCTTTCATCCGAAAATTTACTTTTATCCAGATCCGTCCTCTCAATTCCGTTGAAAATTATTTCTGGTATCTTCATTTCAATTATTTATTAAGCGTTCCTCATCAGATCGCAGAAAAAAGCGATGTACTATATTGTATCCATTTCAATCATTTGTTTCAATGATTTTCGTCCTTATGATCAATTTCGTATAAAAGAGTTTTTTGTCTGTACAAGTTACGACTATTCGGAATAAAAGTCAATAGTATTTGAGAATAAATTTTTATATGACAGAGGCAGAAAAAAAGTAATTAGCGACACTATGCAGCGGGTAATGAGAAAAAGGCGACCCCGATTGCATCGGGGGAGGCAAAGGCGAAGGCAAAGGGGCATAGCGCCGACAGTATGGTAGCATTAGCGTCAATTTATCCTTCCCAACCGATTATTGAAAAGATATTCAAAGAAAAGCTCCGGAGGAGCAAAACATTTGTAGGCGTATAGCGCCGACAATATGTAGCATAGCGTAAATTTATCCTTCCCAACCGGTTATTGAAAAGATGTTCAAAGAAAAGCTCCGGAGGAGCGGCAGGTTTATAGAACAGAGACACCCTCCTCCACCTGCACCGTTCATTGAAGCGGCACCGGCACCGGGCAGCTGGCAGTCAGAAAAATCCATAGGCATAGGATATTAAGCTTATACTGGCACCGTGCCCTGACGGTAAGACTGGGGCGGCACTTTGTAGCAGGCAGGAAGTAAAAGACAAAGGCGCATAGCACCGACATTATGGTACCATTAGCGTAATTTATCCTTCCCAACCGGTTATTGAAAAGATGTTCAAAGAAAAGCTCCGGAGGAGCGACATGTTTATAGAACAGAGAAGTCCTCCTCCACCTGCACCGTTCATTGAAGCGGCAGCAGCACCGGGCAGTTGGCAGTCAGCAATTGGAAAAGGATAATAAAAGCTCTGGAAGAGAGTAATATTAGTGAAAAAGAATTAATCATCCAATCTACCCGTAAAGCCAATAAAAGCTAAAGGTTACATGAATAAAGGTTATGATTATTTTTCTGAATACGATTTATATATATAATCCCGATTATGTAACTTTAACTTGCAAGGAACCTATTTCTTCCTGATTAACAGAAAAAATCCCAATGCTGACACTATCGTTATTAATGCCCCAACCGAATAGGAAATCTCTTTTGACAAACGCAAACCCTCCGGTGCAAGCATCAGATAAACCGACACCACCATGGTCATAAACAATGCCGGCAACAAGGTTATCCAGTAGTTTTTCTTTTGTGTGCCCAGAAAAACGGTTATGGCCCACAGCACCACGGTAGCCAGGGTTTGGTTCGACCAGGCAAAGTAGCGCCAGATAATATCAAAATTGACCTGAGTGAGCAGCAACCCTACTGCGAACAAAGGAATACTGATTATTAGCCTGTTCTTTATCGGTCCTTGTTTCATTTTCAGGAAGTCGGCCACAATAAGCCTTGCGCTGCGAAAGGCAGTATCGCCCGAAGTGATAGGGGCTGCCACTACGCCTAGC
>CAZMDP010000499.1:0-2771 GCA_964565015.1 uncultured Prolixibacteraceae bacterium
GTACATAATCAAGCTTTTTGCGGTCGATCCCATGCGGATCGTACACAAAGCCCGATGAATCGGACAGGGTTACCACTTTAGCGCCCATTTCGATAAGCTTCTCGACAGCATATTGCGATACATTGCCCGAACCCGAAACAACCGCTGTTTTGCCTTCTATGCCGAGGCTGCGTGTTTTGAGCATTTCATCGGCAAAATATACTGCGCCGTACCCGGTTGCTTCGGGGCGAATGAGGCTGCCCCCCCACTCTATGGCTTTACCTGTAAGCACACCTGTAAATTCATTCCTGATGCGTTTATACTGTCCGTACATATACCCTACTTCGCGGCCACCCACGCCAATATCGCCGGCAGGAACATCGGTGTCGGCACCTATAAACCGTTGCAGTTCGGTCATAAAACTCTGGCAAAAACGCATAACCTCGTTGTCTGATTTTCCTTTCGGATCGAAATCGGAGCCTCCTTTGCCTCCTCCCATCGGAAGGGTAGTCAGGCTGTTCTTGAAAACCTGCTCGAAGGCGAGGAATTTAAGGATGCCAAGATTTACAGTTGGGTGGAACCTGATACCGCCTTTATAAGGCCCGATGGCACTGTTCATCTGTACCCTGAAACCCCGGTTAATCTGTATCTGGCCATTATCGTCGATCCAGGGTACCCTGAAAATAATTACCCTTTCGGGTTCAACCATCCGCTCCAGTATTTTTGCATGCTGATATTTCGGGTTTTCCTCAATAAAAGGCATCAGCGACTCAACAACTTCCTGTACAGCCTGGTGAAATTCGGATTCACCCGGATTCCTGGCAATTACTTTTGCCATGAATTCATTAACTTTTACATCGAAAATTTCTGCCATGGTATTTTTACATTTTGGTTTTTTTAATGCGGTAAAAACGCAAAATTAACAGCAAACCATGCTTTTCAGAAATAATGTGTTACAATTACGTGAAACACGTAATCGATAGGGTTAAACATCGATAATGTTGCATTTAATGGCAAATTTCACCATATCGACAGTGTTTTTCAGGTTCAGCTTCTGCATGATATGGTTTTTATGGGTTTCGACCGTACGGATACTGATGAAGAGTTTTTCGGCAATCTCCTGGTTCGAATAACTTTCGCCCCACAACCTGAGTATCTCGACCTGCCTTGCACTGAGTTGCTCAATACCCGTTGTGCTTATGTTGCCAGGTTCGTTCAGTTTCGAAATATAACGGTTCAACAAGATATGGGTAAGGGGGTTACTGAAGTAATCGTGCCCATTGCGCAGGGCATAAATCGCTTCAGCCATATCGTTCAGGGTTGTGTCTTTGCCAAGAAAACCTTTAGCTCCGGCTTTCATGGTTTTCAAAATAACTTCTTCCCCTTCGACTGAACTTAAAACAAGAATTTTCAGATTCGGGTCGGTTATCCTCAATTGCACAATCAGGTTCAGGTTTCGCACCGAAACATCGTTCAGGTTAAAGATGAGTATATGAACCCTTCGGGCTTTTAGCTTGCCTGCCAACTGGTTCCGGTTATTGCAGGCAAGTACAACCCTGAAATCGGAAATACCCGACAAGAGGGAGGATATACCCTGAAGGATAAGGTTGTGTTCGTCGAAAATGGCTATATCGATCATAGTTAGTCGGGCAATACCACTGCCGATGTTTTATTTCTGCCATCCATATAAATGGTGAGCGGTTTATCGAAACACACGTGCCTGAAAAATTCGGTCTGCTGGACCAACCGTTGCCCTTCGAGGGCTTCCCACCTGATAAAATCGGTTGGCGAAGAGTGTTGAACGGAAAAATAGCCTATACTCATGGCCGTAACGTTGTGAAAGAAATGCGAACCCAATGAAGAATCGAGAGGGAAGTTATGCAGGCTGATCTCCACAATTACCTTTGCATTGGAGATTTGCGACCAGTTTACCGGAATTCCCACGAACCTGTCGCGGCTGCCCCACCGACCGGGCCCAATGAGTATGTATTGCCTGTTCTGTTCAATCCTCCGTTTGTTTATCTTTTCGATCTCTTCGGCCATTTCGAGGGTTTTCAGTTTGGTAAACCTCGAATTATCGATATACACCACATCGCGTATGCCGGTTACCTCTCCATTTCCAACACACGAGCGGGTAAAGAGCAACATTCTCGATTTGTCGAGTTTATCGAGTTTTACTTGTTTGCTTATCTGGTCGGTTACCAAAGGTTTAATCTGAAGGAGGTAGAACGAAGGCAGACCGTTTCGGGTCCTTTCCAGGTCAACTGCAAACTCAATTTCGACTGGCGATCCGAACGATTCCTGGACGGTACTCAAGATGGTGCTGATGGTGTCGGCCAAAGGTATGTAATTGTATTGCAAAATGTTGGCAAAATTTACAACCAACGGTCCTCCGCCGCCGTTACCCGGCTCAAGCCGGTCGTTATCGGCATTATATACCGACACACAATGCTTAAGTGTTCCATGTGCTTCGGCCTCGTATATATCGATCAGCTTCAATGCGGCAAGTTCGCCGTCGCGCAAAAGGTCTATGTCGGTCCTCAGGCAATCGAGGGCATAAAACTGTACCTGCGAACCATTTACAAGGTCTTTGGTACTGTACATCGAAACGGTAGGGTATTTGGGAGAAAACCGGTACGATTTCCATCCATCGACCACATAAGTACCGTGCCCGAATGCTATCACTGCAAATCCCTCTTCGGGCTTCATGTTGGCTACCGGATAAAAATTGTACGACTGGGCCACCCCGCTGATATGGGGATAGTAATACTCTCCATACTGGTTGCCCACCA
>CAZMDP010000500.1:0-2770 GCA_964565015.1 uncultured Prolixibacteraceae bacterium
CAATATCCTATATAATCCTTTTGCTATTAAATTTGAGTGTACAAAAAAAGAACTTTTTAATTTGCTTTCAAAGAATTTAATATCGCCACCCATAAAAATGACCCTGTTTTTTTTATAATTTTTCTTAAATTGTTCGATAAAATTTTCAACTTCGAACAAAATTCCGTTCTGGACACCCGAAAGAATTGCTGTTTCGGTAGAGTTTCCCCACAATGGAAAATTTTCGTTGCTTTGAACCAACGGCAATTTGCTTGTAAAATTGTGTAATGCCCTGAATCTCATGGACAAACCGGGGGAGATGTTTCCACCGATATATTCTCCCTTTTCTGTCACAACATCGTAGGTAATAGCAGTGCCAGCATCAATTACAAGAATATTCATCCGCGGGTAAATATAATTTGCGCCCACTACCGCAGCAAGCCTGTCACGCCCGAGGGTTTCGGGTGTTTTATAATTATTAACCAATGGAATGGGGGTATTTTTATCGAGTATGATAAAATGATCAAATCTTTCCTTAAGCATTGTATTAATTTCTTCGGGGTATTCCCTGGTTGATGCAAGAATAACATTGTGAATGGGTTGATGTTCCGAAGATACCTGCTCAATTTCCTTCGTTCCGAAATTATCCTTAACCATCGTGGTCAGAAACTCCGATTGATTAAATAACGAGATTTTTGTACGGGTGTTCCCTATGTCGATAATTAGATTCATTTCAGCCAATAATCTGTTGACTGATATCAAGTGCTGTTACAGAATGGGTTAACGCTCCCACCGATATATAATCGACCCCTGTTGCGGCAACTTCTTTCACCCTTTCGAGGGTCATATTTCCCGATGCTTCGGTTTTTGATCTGCCTGCAACCAATCGGACAGCAGCACGCATGGTAGGGGTATCCATATTATCGAGCATAATTATGTCGGCGCCTGCATCAATTGCCTGCTGAACCTCATCAAGAGTGGTTGTTTCAACCTCGATCCGGATAGTTGGATCGACCGAAGCACGAATGGTTGCAACCGCCTTCGAAATGCCTCCTGCAACGGCAATATGGTTGTCTTTAATCATTACCATATCATATAATCCGATACGATGGTTGGTTGCACCGCCTGCCTTTACGGCGTATTTATCGAGTAACCTGTAGCCAGGCAGGGTTTTACGGGTATCGAGGATTTTTGTACCAGTTCCGGAAACAGCATTAACATAATGTGCCGAAACAGTAGCTATACCGGATAATCGTTGCAGAAAATTGAGCGCCGTGCGCTCACCGGTTAGTAAAGCACGGTAACTTGCCGAAAACTTCACGATAACATCGCCTTTTTTAACAGAATCGCCATCAGAAAATTCGGGCTTCCATTCCAAAGAATGATCGAGCTGGCGAAAAACCATTTCGGCCAATTCAAGACCGGCAATAATTCCATCGGCCTTTGCAACCATGCGTGCAGTCCGCCTTTCGGAAGAGGGAATAAGGTAATTAGTGGTTATGTCACCATTTCCCACATCCTCAGCTAATGCAAGGTTTATCAATATCCGGGCCGATTCTCGCTCAATTGTATTCAGTTTCATTTCGAATATTAATGATGTTATTTATCGCTTTTATCTACAACAGGAATAAACATGGTTTTTTCCCCTTTTTGTTGGACAATATGCACCCTGAATCTATCATCTTCCGATGGAAAGTCCTCACGGATATGCCCTCCCCTGCTTTCTTCCCTTCTCAGGGCAGCCCTGCCGATCAGGAAACATATTTTAGCCATATTGTTAATCTTAAACAGATTATAATCACCCTGGAAATCATCAAATTCAATTAAAATCTCTTCGAATCGGGTTAGGGCATTTTCCATACTCTTTTTACTCCTCACAATTCCCAGGTTCTGCATCATCAGACCGGCCATTTCATTCCTGTAAGTAAGATATACCTGATCGGTTTCCGGATTAATAAAAAAAGGGTTCAGATCGGGCATTTGGCATGCCGGAAAATTAAGCTTTGATGCCATTTCGCTGGCCCGTTTCCCAAATACCAGGCATTCGAGCAAGGAGTTACTTGCAAGCCGATTGGCCCCCATCACACCGGTTGATGCCGCTTCGCCGCACACAAACAATCCCTTGACATTTGTCTCTCCATCGAGTCCCGAGCGCACTCCGCCTACCATATAATGAGCGGCAGGAGCAACCGGTATAAGGTCGTGGATCATATCTATGTTATATTCCTTAAGTGTTTGGAAAATGGTCTTGAACCGAGTAGCAATACTTTGACTATCAAGATGTTTAACAGACAAAAATACATTTGGTGCGCCGGTACGTTGCATCTCTTTGAAAATAGCATAAGCAACCACATCGCGTGGGGCAAGTTCGGCATTCGGGTGTATTTTGGTCATAAATCTTTCCCCTTTGTGATTGAGCAGCCAGGCACCTTCTCCCCTGACAGCCTCGCTGATCAGAAAGGCATCGTGCCCCGGAAGGGCAAGTGCGGATGGATGAAATTGAATGAATTCGAGATCGGAAACCTGGGCACCACAATCGTATGCCATTGCAATTCCATCGCCAGTTGCTGTATGCGGATTGGTTGACCGGCTGTAAACCCTCGATAAACCGCCGGTGGCAAGTATCACAGCCTTCGAGCTGAAAACAATATTCTCCTGTGTGATTAAACTGATGGCCTGTATTCCCGAAACACATTCACCGTTGCAAATAATCCTTACAACTGCGGTATATTCGAACGATTCAATATTCGGTGTTTCCTTTACCTTATCAAGCATAAATAGGGTTAACTTC
>CAZMDP010000501.1:0-2768 GCA_964565015.1 uncultured Prolixibacteraceae bacterium
GCGTCCAAAATAATTCCTATTGTGGCAACGGTAGCCATCTGGGCGGTAATTATTTTCAGTATCCCGGGCATTATTGCCGGAATCGGGTTATTCCGCAAAAAAGAATGGGCAAGAATTCTTACTTTAATTTTATCGGTTATCAAACTGATGAACGTTCCGATTGGAACGGCAGTAGGTGCCGATTCAATTTGGGTACTTATACAGGACGAAACAACAGCCTTATTTAAATCGCCGGCAAAAAATGAAACACGGTTATAGATTATGCCAAAATTCAATTTTGAGATAACGGTAACCGGACGGGTACAGGGCGTAGGATTCCGCTATTTTGCAAAAAAACTGGCCGACCAAAACCATATTACCGGTTATGTAAGAAATGTAAGCGACCGTAAGGTATTTATTGTAGCCGAAGGAGAGCTTGAAGACCTCAATACCTTTGCCTACCACATGAAAATAGGACCACCAATGGCAAGGGTTATTGATTTTACTGTTTCTAAATCGCCATTTACCGGATCATATACAGATTTTGTAATACGGTATTGACAAATCTTTCTTTTCTCCGAATCACAGCCCGGAAATGTTAACTTTGCATAGCATAAAACATTTACTATGGAAAGTTACCACATGACACCTTCTCAATTTCGGGAAGAAGCAAAAAAGCTGATTGACTGGATTGCAGATTATTACGAAAAGATCGAAGATTTTCCCGTTCTTTCGAAAATTAAGCCGGGTGAAGTTTATAATCGCTTACCAGCCAGTGCCCCCGAAAAACCTGAGCCATTTACCCAAATGATGAACGATGTTGCTGAAATAATTCTGCCAGGTATTACCCATTGGCAATCGCCCTTGTTTTTCGCTTACTTCCCATCAAATACTTCCTTCCCTTCCATTATGGGCGATTTGTTATCCTCAGGTCTGGGTGTTCAGGGAATGATATGGGCCACCAGCCCGGCAGCAACCGAACTCGAAACCAGGGTGTTGGATTGGCTGGCAGAAATGATGCAACTTCCCGAAAGTTTCAGGTCGTCATCATCCGGGGGTGGGGTTTTACAGGATACTGCTTCTTCGGCTGCGCTTACGGCCGTGGTTGCTGCCCGCGAAAAGGCTTCAGCTTTTTCAACAAATAAAAATGGAATAACGCGGAAAATGACCGCATATCTATCGTCGCAAACCCATTCATCGCTCGAAAAAGCAATTAAAATAGCTGGCATCGGCTACGAAAATATCCGTTTGGTCGAGGTTGACGATAACTTTGCCATGAAACCCGAAACCTTGAAGCAACAGATCCAAAATGACCGAAATGAAGGGTTTCTCCCATTTTTCGTTTGTGGCACTATAGGTACCACCTCATCGAATGCCATTGATCCAATTTCTGAGATAGGAAAAATTGCAAAATCGGAGAATTGCTGGTACCATGTTGATGCAGCCATGTCAGGCACTGCCCTTATCTGCCCCGAATACCGTCATCTGGCCAATGGGCTCGAATATGCCGATAGCTTTTGTTTTAATCCGCACAAATGGATGTTTACCAATTTCGATTGCGATTGTTTCTGGGTGGCCGATCGAAAACACCTGATCAATACATTCTCCATACTCCCCGAATATCTTCGCAACCAGGCAACCGAATCGGGCGCCGTATTCGATTACCGCGACTGGCATATCCAGCTGGGACGCAGGTTCAGGGCGCTAAAACTTTGGTTTGTTATCAGGCATTACGGAGTCGAAGGGCTTCGGTTCCATATCAGGTACCATATTCAACTTGCCCGTGATTTTGCCACATGGATCGAAAATAACCCTTATTTTGAACTGGTTACGTCTCCACCGCTGAATCTGGTATGTTTCAGGCTACTTGGTTCTGACGGACAAAACCTTGAATTGATGAATACCATCAATCAAACCGGGGAAATGTATTTTACCCATACCAAACTGAACAACCATATAGTATTAAGGTTAAGCATAGGCCAAACCCATACAACTGAAATTCATCTCGAAAAAGCAAAAAAACTGCTCGAAAATGTGGCTGAAAAAATTATTCTGAAAAGTCAGGATAATAATAAAGATTAATTTTACTTTTTAAATTTAATTGCTATTTTTACCTTCAAATAAAAATACCAAAAAATGAAAAAATATCCGAATCTCGAAGTTTGGTTTGCCACAGGCAGCCAGCATCTGTATGGCGAACATACACTGCACCAGGTAGATAAAGACTCTGCAGAAATAGTACAAGGGTTAACCAATAGTGAAAAAATTCCGGTAAAAGTGGTTTTCAAACCGGTTTTAACCTCTTCGGAGGCCATTACCCGCTTTTGCATCGAGGCAAATTCGTCAGCCAATTGTATTGGTGTAATCACCTGGATGCATACTTTCTCTCCGGCCAAAATGTGGATCGCCGGACTTCAGATTCTGAAGAAACCATTGCTTCATTTGCATACACAGTTTAACCGCGATATTCCGTATGCCGATATCGACATGGATTTTATGAACCTCAACCAGTCGGCCCACGGTGACCGGGAGCACGGCTTCATCGGCGCCAGGCTGCGGCTTCCCCGCAAGGTCATCGCCGGGCATTGGGAGGATCCCAAGGTCCGCACCCGCATGGGCCGCTGGATGCGCTCGGCCATCGGTGTGCATGAGTCACGCAATTTGAAGGTCTGCCGCTTTGGCGACAATATGCGGGAAGTGGCCGTCACCGAAGGCGACAAGGTGGAAGCTGAAATCAAGCTGGGCTGGTCGGTAAACACCCATGGCGTAGGCGATTTGATCGCGCGGAT
>CAZMDP010000502.1:0-2766 GCA_964565015.1 uncultured Prolixibacteraceae bacterium
GGGATACTTATCATTTTCATGTAGAGAATTTTTATGATTATATCAAAATCAATAAAGAGTTACGGGATCTCGATCTGAGGAAAAATCTTGAAATGAAGATCAGTCTGTGTGAAAAAGCCGAAGAATTGTTGCTCGAACCTTCAGTAATAAGGGCTTTCAATTCCCTTCAGAAATTTCACGAACAGTGGAGGGAAATCGGACCTGTTCCACGCGATAAAAAAGATGAAATCTGGGAACGATTCAAAGCCGTAACAACAGCAATTAACCAAAAACATCAGGAATTTTTCGATAAGCGAAAAAATGAGCAGAAACGAAATCTTGAAGCCAAAATTGCATTGTGCGAGAAGGTAGAAGAGATTTGCAATATGAACCTTGATTCGCATCGCGAATGGGATGAGAAGTCGAAGCAACTTATTGAGCTTCAGAAGGTTTGGAGAACTATAGGTTTTGCGCCGAAACGTGACAACAATAAAATTTATGATCGTTTCAGAAATGCATGCGATCTGTTCTTTAATAAGAAACGTGATTATTATTCGCAGAATAAGGAGCTTCAGAACAAAAATATGCAGATGAAAATTGATCTCTGCCTCGAAGCCGAAGCCCTAAAAGAAAGCACCGACTGGAAAAAAACAACACAGCAGTTTATTGATATTCAAAGGCGTTGGAAAGAAATCGGACCAGTTCCGCGTAAACATTCGGATCAGTTATGGAAAAGGTTCAGGGCTGCATGCGATTATTTCTTTGAACGGAAATCACATCATTTCAGCGATATCGATGACGAACAGGGTGAAAACCTCAAATTGAAAAAAGGATTGATTGCCGAGGTTGAGGCTTATGTACCTGGCAGCGATGTTTCCGAATCGCTCAAAGCCTTGAGGGAGTTCCAACGCAGGTGGACCGAAATCGGACATGTGCCCATGAAAGAAAAAGATGCTATACAGAACAGGTTCAGGAATGCCATTAATAAGCATTTTGACGCGCTGAAATTGGACAATGGTAAACGCGATTCGATCAATTTCCGTAGTAAAATTGCCAATATGACCGAAAATCAGAAAGGTTTATCGAAGGTCAGACAGGAGCGTGAGAAATATATGGCCAAACTGAAACAGCTCGAAACCGATCTTACCCTGCTCGATAACAACATTGGGTTCTTTGCCAATTCGAAAAATGCACAGGCTTTAATAGCCGATGTTAACCAGAAAATTGAAGATACCCGATCAAAGATTGAGATGTTGAAGGAGAAGATCAGGATAATTGACGAACTGGATAAAACCGAATATTAAGAAAAGCCGGCCAAAATTGCCGGCTTCTTTTTTAATTATTAAGCCCCGGGTGTTTTGCGCAAAATATTGGATTAATTGACGCTGAAAAGTATAATTTTGTGAGCTTAAATTCAATTAATATTTTACATCGTGCTTGATACCAGATATATCTTTGTGACAGGAGGGGTAACCTCGTCCCTTGGCAAAGGCATTCTTGCCTCATCGCTGGCCAAACTGCTACAGTCGCGCGGCTATTCGGTGACCCTTCAAAAACTCGATCCCTATCTGAATGTGGATCCCGGTACTTTGAACCCATACGAACATGGTGAATGTTTTGTAACCGATGACGGCGCCGAAACCGACCTCGACCTTGGTCATTATGAACGGTTTCTGAACCTTCCGACTTCGCAGGCCAATAATGTTACAACCGGAAAAATTTATCAGACGGTTATCAGCAAAGAGCGCAGGGGAGATTATCTGGGTAAAACCGTGCAAATAATACCCCACATTACCGATGAAATCAAACGGAAGATAAAGTATCTTGGGTCGAAAGGAAAATACGATATTGTAATTACAGAAATAGGCGGAACTGTAGGCGACATAGAATCGCTACCCTATATTGAAGCGGTCAGGCAGCTTAAATGGGAAATGGGCAATAAAGCCTTAGTCATTCATTTGACGCTGGTTCCCTACCTGAATGCAACCGGCGAACTTAAAACAAAACCCACTCAGCATTCCGTAAAAGCTTTGCTCGAAACGGGGGTGCAACCCGATGTGCTTGTATTGCGTACCGAGCATCCGATTGACGACAACATCAGGGCAAAGGTGGCCCTCTTTTGTAATGTGGCCATTGAGGCTGTTGTACAATCGCTCGACGTACCTACCATTTACGAAGTACCTATTAAAATGCTTGAAGAAAAGTTGGATGTTACCGTTTTAAAGAAACTCGATCTTCCGGTTCGCGATGCAATCGATCTTGCTTCATGGAACGAGTTCCTTTATAAGCTGAAGAACCCGGCTCATACAGTTGATATAGCGCTTGTCGGTAAATATGTCGAACTTCACGATGCATATAAATCGATATGCGAAGCTCTGATTCATGCAGGTGTTGCCAATCATGCAAAGGTGAATATTAAGTGGATACATTCAGAATCGATAACGCCTGCAAACGTTGAAAAGAAATTAAACGGGGTAAACGGTATATTTGTTTCTCCGGGTTTTGGTCACAGGGGAATTAAAGGCAAAATTATTGCAGTTCAGTATGCCCGCGAAAATAATATTACATATTTTGGGATATGTCTTGGCATGCAAATGGCTGTAATCGAGTTTGCACGAAATGTATTAAACCTCGAAGAAGCTGATTCCACCGAGATGAATGCAAAAACACCCCATCCGGATATCGACCTCATGGAACAACAAAAAGAGGTAATCGATTATGGGGGAACCATGCGTTTCGGTGCATACAACTGCCGGCTGGTGGCTAAAAAAACGAATGCATTTAACG
>CAZMDP010000503.1:0-2765 GCA_964565015.1 uncultured Prolixibacteraceae bacterium
TTTCAACCTGAATTTTCCGGCTTTTATTTCGTCGGAAAGGAAAAAACCATGCGTAGTTTCCGATACCCTGAAATTGTCGAAACCATTGTTCGAAGCAATCCATATCGTGTCTTTATAGCTGAACCGCTCTGTAGTGTTTTTAAATGCCCGGTTGTCGTGTTCGCCCGAATATCCAAATATCAGGGTGTTCCGGCCTATGTTGAAGCGGGACACCTGAATATTCCAGAGCCATTTTTCGCCTGTGGTTTCCTCGAATTTGTTTTCAAGGGCAGGTTGAAAATTGGCAGGTTTTCCATTCCTTTTTAATGCCTGTGTCGATTTCTCATCCACTTTTTCCTGCTTTTCGGTCATATAACTTGCGTTTGCCATCAATCTTGCCTGATTGGCAAAAGTGTGCTCAAACCCGGTGAGGATTTGATGGTATTTATTTGGCCTGTATTCCGACCTCAGCTCCTGACCGGCCGATCTCCATGATCCATCGGCATTGGTTCGGGTAAAATCGAGGGTTTTCGACTTATCTTCCAGTTGGTAACCATACAGGTACTCACCGTTTATTCTGGTTTTTGGGCGCAGGTAATATTCAAAACCGCCCCTCAGGTTTTTGTTGTCGAAAGTACGTTCCTCAAACTCATATGCATCCTCAATCTGGTTTACTTTGTCATCTTTGTAATCTGTTTTTATTTTATTTTTCCATTTTGGTACGTCGCGGTGCAAAAAATCGTAATTGCCAAATAAGTGCAGTTTTTCCGATTTGTTCGAAAGCGAGAGCGTACCTCCACGCCCGTCGTGGTTGCCGGCCATAGCTTCTAACATTCCATGTGTTCCGAAGTTGTAATTCTCTTTGAGCACAATATTTACCACTCCGTTGATGCCTTCCGAATTATATTCAACACCAGGCACCGAAATTATTTCGATGTGGCTTATGCTTCCGGCAGGGATCTGGTCAAGGATGGTCTCGCGGTTATTTCCGCTAAGTCCGGCTTCCCTGCCATTGATGAGTACTTTGGTGTATGCGTTGCCCAATCCACGAAAACGTATATCTCGGTTATGTCCCGGACTTCCGCCCATGGCCACCGAAGGCATATTTTTCAGAATATCGCCAGCCGTTCCGCCGCGTTCCGAAATTAATGCACTGGTTTTATACCTGATTTGAGCGGGTTTTATTTCACTGACATGTCTGCTCCCCGAAACCAATACCTCTGAAAGTTGTGTAACCGAGGGTTTCAGCACTATATTGGGTAAATCGATTGACTCATCCTCAAACGAAACACTTAACGAAACTTCAATATTCTCAAATCCAACCATGCTTACGGTTAATCTGTAATTTCCCGGTTTTACGTTTCTGAAACAGAAATAGCCATTTCCGTCGGCCATCAAACCTATTGTACCATTAATCTGTCCTTTCGGTTCGATAATAACGGTTGCGTATGGTACCTGCTGGTTCGACTCATCAATGAGGTTCCCCGAAATTTTACATTGGGCATGAATTTTTATGGTACTTATTGTCATTATGGTTATGACCAGAAAAAACAAATTTTTCATCTTATTTAGACTAATTAAAAACAAGGCAAAGCTATATGCACAAATTTGCCGGTACAATCCCAATTTGTTGGGATATTTGTTGGTATTTACGACGAAAAGGTCTTTAAATAAAAAAGGATTTTGCGTGGTTTTATGGCTGGAGTTTTTCGAATTCGTAAGAAAATGGCTAAACAAAAAAGTTACACCCCAAACGATGTAACTCTTTTCCATTTGGTATCCCCGCAGGGACTCGAACCCTGGACCCTCCCGGTTAACCGGGATGCTCTACCAACTGAGCTACGGAGACTTTCGTTACAAAATTACGAATTATATCATCCGATGTCATTGAAAATTCTTTTCTTGCACAAATCAATTTCAGGGTCTGATAATCTGTTGTTATCATTGGCTTCAGGTTATTAGGCTTTATGGGCAAACAATATGAATTAAGAATTGTTTGTGAAGTGTCAACAGATTATTAACGTAAATTCAGATTAAATAAAATGAATGGGTTTAAATTTTCAGGAATCGTAATGCTCGCGTTTTTGTTTGCCATGTGCGCTGGAAATCAAAACAAACAGGCAACTCAAACTGTAAACACAGAGAAAAGGTTTGATGTAATGGATGTTTTGCAGACCTCACAATATACCTATTTGCAGGTTTTGGAAGGCAATGAGGTAAAATGGGTGGCTGTAACCCGCCAGGAGGCTAAGATAGGAGATTCGTTCTATTACGATAACGCACTCGAAATGAATAATTTTCATAGCAACGAACTCGACCGGACTTTCGAAGTAATCTATTTCATCAACCAGGTGAGCCGAACCCCTTTGGCTGCAACACCTCACAACCATTCTGGCAATCAACATTCCGGACGGGTTCAGGCCGAAGCCCGGAGCGGGATTTCACTTTCGAAAAGCCCCGATGAACTTACTATTGGACAGATTTTTGCCAATCCATCAGCGTTTTCGGGCAAAGAAATTACCATCAGGGGCATAGTTGTTAAAGTAAATCCTGAAATTATGGGTACAAACTGGATCCATCTTCAGGATGGAACAGGCGAAAACGGAAAATTTGACCTTACCATAACCAGTAACGATCAGCCCCAATTAAATTCTGAAGTTACCTTCAGGGGTACCGTAGTTGTAAATAAAGATTTTGGTTCGGGATACTTTTATGATGTTTTTGTCGAAAACGGATCATTGATAAAAGCCGCAAGCAAATTATAATCCATTGGTTTGTATGGTTAG